>NZ_DBGS01000053.1:0-35077 GCF_002295455.1 Thalassospira sp. UBA848
GCCATTTCCTTGGAACGCATCGAACGGGTTTCACCGAGGCGCTGATCATACAGGCGGGTTTCCTGAACGATTTCGCCACCACCTTCGATCACTTCGATCTGGCGTTTTGCTTCGATCTCGATCGCCTGCATCACAAAACGGATGGAGTTGACGTTCTTGATCTCGCAACGCGTGCCGAAACCTTCACCCGGACGGCGCACTGAAACGTTGGCATCACAGCGCATGGAACCTTCGTTCATGTTGCCATCACACGTGCCAAGATAACGAACAATCGCCCGCAGCTTGGTCAGATACGCGCCCGCCTCTTCCGGTGAACGGATGTCTGGCATGGAAACGATTTCCATCAGCGCCACACCCGAACGGTTCAGGTCGATATGCGAATATTTCGGGTCCTGGTCGTGCATCGATTTACCGGCATCCTGTTCAAGATGCAGGCGCTCAATGCCAACCGACTTGGTCGAACCATCGGGCATATCAAGAATGATCGTGCCTTCGCCGACAATCGGTTTGTCGAACTGCGAAATCTGGTAACCCTGCGGCAGATCGGCATAGAAATAGTTTTTGCGGGCAAAAACGCTTTCCTTGTTGATTTTGGCCTTAAGGCCAAGACCGGTTTTAACGGCCTGCCGCACACATTCTGCGTTCACGACCGGCAGCATACCCGGCATGGCCGCATCAACAAGGCTGACGTTGCTGTTGGGCTCGTTACCGAACTTGGTCGATGCACCTGAAAACAGCTTTGATTCGGAAATCACCTGACAGTGGACTTCCAGACCAACCACGATTTCCCACGGGCCGGTTGAACCTTCAAGAATATAGCTCATGGATTAGCCCTCCTGCCCGGCAGGTTTTGCGGTAAAGTTGGCAGCACTTTCCAGTACACCACCAACACGCAGAACAGTCTCTTCATCAAACGGCTTGCCAATCAGTTGCAGCCCAAGCGGCAAACCCTCAGAAGAAAGACCGGTCGGCACTGATAGCCCTGGAAGACCCGCAAGGCTTGCCGGAACGGTAAAGACGTCATTGAGATACATCTTGACCGGATCACCTTCGTTCTCACCAATCGCAAAGGCCGCAGACGGTGCCGTCGGGGTCAGGATCGCATCGACCTGACCAAATGCACCTTCAAAGTCCTGGTAGATACGACGACGGACCTTAAGCGCCTTGTTGTAATAGGCGTCATAGTAACCAGCCGAAAGCACATAGGTACCGATCATGATACGGCGCTGAACTTCCTTGCCGAAACCGGCTGCACGCGACTTCATGTACATGTCATCAAGGCTGTCGCCTTCATCCATGACACGCTGGCCATAACGTAGACCGTCATAACGTGCGAGGTTCGAAGACGCTTCTGCCGGGGCAACGATGTAATAAGTCCCAAGCGCGTATTTGGTATGCGGCAAGGTTACATCGACCACTTCGGCACCAGCATCACGCAGCATGGCAACACCATCGTCCCACAGCTTGCTGATTTCTTCGGGCATGCCATCAACACGATATTCCTTCGGAATACCGATCTTCATGCCACGAATGTCCCCCGTGAGGGCGGCTTCAAAATCAGGCACGCCAATGGGGGCAGATGTGCTGTCTTTGGCATCGTGACCAGCCATTGAACCCAGCATGATTGCTGCGTCGCGAACGGTTTTGGTCATCGGACCTGCCTGATCAAGCGAACTTGCAAAGGCCACAATACCCCAGCGAGAGCAACGACCATAGGTCGGCTTCAGGCCGACGATACCGCAATAGGATGCCGGCTGACGGATTGAACCACCGGTGTCGGTACCGGTCGCGGCCAGCGCCATGTTGGCAGCGACAGCAGCGGCAGAACCACCCGAAGAACCACCCGGAACAAGATCCTTGCCGGACTTGTCTTTCCACGGGTTAACAACGTTGCCGTAATAGGACGAGGTGTTCGACGACCCCATGGCGAACTCATCAAGGTTCGCCTTGCCCAGCATCACGGCACCATTGCCAAACAGGTTGGTGGTGACGGTGGATTCATATTCCGGTTTGAAACCTTCCAGGATGTGCGATGCCGCCGTGGTCTGGACACCTTCGGTGCAGAACAGGTCTTTGACAGCAATCGGCAGGCCTTCCATCTTGCCAGCTTCGCCCTTAGCGCGCTTGGCATCGGATGCCTTGGCCATTTCCATAGCCTTTTCCGGGGTTTCGGTGATGTACGCGTTCAGATTGCGATGCGCGTCCATCGATTTCAGGTGTGCTTCGGTCAGTTCGACCGAGGTATAATCACCCTTCGCAAGCCCGTCGCGGGCGTCTGCAAGTGTCAGCTTTGTCAGATCAGTCATTATTCAACCACCTTGGGCACAACAAAACAGCCAGCATCGGTCATCGGTGCGTTTGACAGCACTTTTTGCTGGATATTGCCATCGGTGACTTCGTCCTTGCGCAGCGGCAGGGTCAGATCGGCAACAGACGTCAACGGCTCGCAGCCTTCGACATCGACTTCTTGCAGTTCCTCGACGAAATCGAGGATACGGGTCAGATCTCCCGCCAGTTCGGAAAGGCCTTCTTCGGACACGTTGATACGCGACAGATAGGCAATACGGCGAACTGTTTCCTTATCCAAAGACGACATGGATGAAAGTCTCTCTTAAGGAATGACAAAAACCCGGCAGACAGAACTCCGCCGGAACGTGAATTACAGCGCGGAAACTAGCACCCTGCCGCCCCTGCCGCAAGGGTTGGAAGTGACGAAGAATGCCCGTTGCCGGGCTGTTTGACCGATCACACTGTTGCGCATGAAAATATCGCCAGACCTGATCGGATGACTACAACCAAAAACAAACAGGCCGACAACGTGAATGTTGCCGGCCTGTTTAGTGTTTTTGTCTGCCCCAAAGTGGCTGGACAGAAAGCCGGATTGGCTTAACCCGGGCTCATACCGCGCAGACGTTCGGAACGACGACGTAGCAGTTCCACGGTCAGCAGCAGCAGGATCGAGACCGATACAAGGATGGTCGCGGCTGCCAGAATGGTCGGTGAAATCTGCTCACGCAGGCCGGTATACATCTGCCATGGCAGGGTCTGCTGACGGGCAGAACCAACGAACAGCACCACAACCACTTCATCAAACGAGGTGATAAAGGCAAACAAGCCACCCGAAATCACACCTGGCAGGATCAAAGGCATCTGAACCTTGAAGAAGGTAGTGACCGGGTTTGCACCCATGTTTGCCGCCGCACGGGTCAGCGACTTGTCAAAGCCGACCAGGGTAGCCGTCACCGTGATAATCACGAACGGAATACCCAGAACAGCGTGGGCCAAAATCACCTTCACATAACCGACAAATGCCTGGTTGAGTCCGAGCTGGAGTTCAAGCCAGTTACCCAGCGGCGCATAGAAGAAGAACATGCCGGTTGCGGAAATGATCAGCGGCACGATCATCGGCGAGATCAGAACCGCCATCATTGCCTGACGCCCCGGAACGTGCGACTGGCTCAGGCCAATCGCCGCAAGGGTGCCAAGGGATACCGAAATCAGCGTCGCAATCGGTGCAATGATCAGCGAGTTCTTGAGCGGCACCATCCATTCGTCAGTACCGAGGAAGTCGCGATAATGCTTCAGGCTATAGCCCTCTGCCTTGAAGCTCAGCATTTCCGGCGTAAAGGTAAAGAAGTTCTCGGCGTTGAAGCTGAGCCACACCACCGGAAGAAGCGGCGCGATCAGGAAGAAGAACACAAATGCACAGATGAACAGGAACGCATTGTGCCAAAGAACCTGACCAGGCGTGTAGTAGATCGGAACGCCGGCACGGTAACGCCCGCTTCCAACCCAATTGGCAAACCAGCCCATCGAAATCCCGACGAGGAAGCCACCAAACAAGCCACCAAGGCCCCCGAAAACAAGACCAACAACACCGAAAACAACACCGGTCGCCAGCGTTTTCTGTTTGCTTTTCATCTTAACGATTTTCGAAAAGACAAAAGCAAGTGCTGCACCGACAGCTGCACCAAGGACAAACCCGATCCACGGGCTGCCAAAGATGTTGCCGGTAATGAAGCCGAACATGGCCCCTAGCAGAGCCACGAGTGGCATCGTGAAGGTCATCAATTCGGGCCGTCTTACGTATGAGATTACTTCATTCATGTTCTTAGCCCCCCAACTTCACGTTATCGATGCCCACAATCTTGTCGTAGCACCAGTACAGGCCAAGAACGACGACGAGAAGGATAGACCCGAGTGCGGCCGCAAGGCCCCAGTTGAGCGAACTTGAAATGTGATAGGCAATTCGGTTGGAGATGAACACGCCATCCGTACCGCCAACGATTTCCGGCGTGATGTAGTAACCGATCGCCAGAATGAACACGAGGATAGAACCCGCACCAATGCCCGGAACCGACTGCGGGAAATAGACACGCCAGAAGGCAGTCCAGTTCGTCGCACCAAGAGATTTGGCCGCGCGTTGATAGCTTGGCGGAATGGTCTTCATCACGGAATAAAGCGGAAGGATCATGAATGGCAGCAAGATGTGTGTCATCGCAATGACGGTACCTGTTGCATTGTTCATGAGAATAAGGCGGTCCGCATCATCGACGAACCCAAGCCAGACAAGGATTTCGTTGATCACCCCTTGCTGCTGTAAAAGCACCTTCCACGCCGACGTACGCACCAGAAGCGAGGTCCAGAACGGCAGCAGCACCAGGATCATTAAGATACTTGCTGTACGCATCGGCAGGTTTGCCAACAGCCACGCGACCGGATAACCCAGAAGAATACAGCTACCGGTAATAATCAGCGCCATCACCAGCGTACGCGTAAACAGCGTGGTGTAAATCTGCTGATTGTCCGGCTTCATCTTAATCCCGTCTGGCGTCAACGACATATCTACGGAATTAAGGAAGTAGCCCGGCGTCATGCTTGGCGAATAGAGTTTGATCGTCGCCCAAACCTCGGCATCGCCCCAGTCTTTATCTTCTTGGGTGAAGGCTTCGCGGAAACCGAAATCAGGAAGTTGATCAATATTTGCTGCAGCTGCCTGAAGAGCACTTGCCCCCGCACCGTTATAGCTGTTGATCGCTGAAACGGTATCAGGGTCGGTCAAATCCATGCCGAGTGCGCCATAGACCGACTCCCATGGATCTTCTTCTGCAACGGTATCACCATCACGAATGGCAGCCCAAAGCGCAAAGTCGGTGTAGGCGCGTGCCGTCCACGGCAACATTTCGATGATTTCTGCCGACGGTACAAAGCCGACATCACCGCTCATGTTTTCGTCAGACATCGCAGCCATCAGACTACGGCGCTGGTTAAGGAAACCTTCGCCGCCAGTTCCCGACATCATTTCGTACCAGAAAGAACCCTCTTCAAAGTTCGGGTCGATGTCTTCGAGCGGGTCCTGCCAAAGTTCACCAATATCATCAAGCGAACGACCGGTGGTACGGAACAACGACGAAACGCCGGTCTGTTCATAGTTCAGGCGGGTACCCAGGCGCGTGTGCTGCTTGGCTTCCTCTGCCTTGAACAAATCAATGTAAAGATTGCGATAGACGTCTTCGTGTGGCGGTTGACCTGTGGAGCCATCCCATTCTGACAGCGCCACGACTGTGCCCGGAATCGTATTGGGCACAATTTCGTTCTCAACCGACCGGAAAAGCATCGAGAGGATCGGTACGATAAATGTCACGACCACAAAAATCAAAAGCGGTGCAACCAGCATAAGTGCGCGCATCTTCTGGCGCATCAATGCCCTTCGTAGACTTTGTTTTAGTGGTCTGCCATCTGCAGCCAACACTACTTCTTGTGATGTATCACCCATTACGCCCCCGTAAGCCTGCCCCGGTGTTTTCGATCTGTTTTATCGATTGGCAATTTGTTTTGTAGCGATTTGGTCGGTAAAGGGGGCCGCAAACGGCCCCCTTCCCTTAGCTCTTATTGAGCGAGCCAAGCCTGGAACTTGGCATCGATGTCGTCACGGTAGTCAGCCCAGAACTCGTAGTTATAGAGGAACGTGTTCTTGGCGTTTTCCGGATCGGTCGGCATGTGCGGAGCCATGTCGATACCGAGCTCTGCGTGCTTACCAACGAGCGGAGCAGAGGAGAAGCGAGCCGGGCCATACGAGATGTATTTAGCCTGGTCTGCAAGACGCTGGGTGTCGGTTGCGAACTTCACGAAGTCCAGAACACGGTTCAGACGCTCTTCCGGAAGACCTGCCGGAATGATCCAGCCGTCAAGGTCGAAGACCTGTGCGTCCCAAAGCATGGCAATCGGCTGATCCTGTTCAACAATAGCGGAGAACAGACGACCGTTGTAGGTCGAGCCCATGAACACTTCACCGTCAGCCAGAAGCTGCGGGGTATCTGCACCAGCACTCCACCAGATCACGCTGTCTTTGATGGTTGCCAGCTTGTCGAGAGCGCGCTGCTGACCTTCTTCGGTCTCAAGAACGCTGTAAACCTCGTCCTTCGCAACACCGTCGCAGAGCAGAGCCCATTCCATGTTGTTGATCGGACGCTTTTCAAGCGAACGCATGCCCGGATAGGTTTCGGTATCGAACAGAGCACAGATGTCGGTCGGTGCCGGGGTTCCAGCCGGAACCATGTCTTCACGGTAACCGAAGGTGGTCGAGTAGACGATCTGCGGAATGAAGCAATCGCTTACAAGGAGATCACCGAAGTCATCTTCTGCCGAGGTGCCGTCCGGCGCGTCAGCAAGAACTTCGTCCGGATCGATTTCCATCGCGAGACCTTCATCGCAAAGGCGCATCGCATCAGCAGCAACAACGTCAACCAGATCCCAGGTCACGTTGTTTGCTTCGTTCATTGCACGCAGCTTTGCTACAGCTTCGTTGGAGCTTTCATCCCAAGTGATCGAAACACCCGGGTTCATTTCCATGTAAGGCTCAGCATAAGCCTTGATCTGGCTGTTCTGATAAGCACCACCCCAGCTGACCAGCGTCATGTCCGACGCCATATGGTCGTCGGCATATGCTGCACCAGTTGCGACAACAAGCATAGCTGTTGATGCTGTAAGGGTTTTAATGAGTTGCATTAATAGACTCCCTGATTGTTTCCCGGACTATTCGTTGAGGACCAGCACCCGGGCGTACCGGTCCTGTATCTGCCTGACTCTGAGATGATTACGACGCGTCAAGCGCGCGGCAATCCTCTGCAAGCCAGCCGATCTCGATTTCCTGGCCAGGTGTCAGACGGACCTGATCCGGTGCGTTCCTGGTCTTGATGATGAACTCATCATTGCCAGCCACGCGCAAGCGTGTACGGAAGATGTCACCCATATAGATGAATTCCAGCACCTCTGCCTTGAGCGTATGAGCATCTTCGTGCAGACGATCACGATTATATTCAACACGTTCAGGACGGATTGAAACGCGGGTACGTTCGCCCACTTCCGTCACATTGACCGGCACAGCATCAATGATCTCGCCGCCATCAAGCTGGACGACACAGGTGTTGCCCTTGATTTCCTTGATGATGCCCTCAAGCGTGTTGTTCTCACCGATAAACTGCGCAACGAAGCTGTTTTCCGGCTCTTCGTAAAGTTTGTCGGGCGGCGCAAGCTGCTGAATACGGCCATCATCGAACACGGCGACACGATCTGACATCGTAAGTGCTTCGGTCTGGTCATGGGTAACGTAAACAGTTGTAATACCCAGCTGATGCGCAAGGTGCGTAATTTCAAACTGCATCTTCTCGCGAAGCTGTTTGTCGAGCGCGCCAAGTGGCTCATCCATCAGAACCAGTTCCGGCTCGAACACCAGTGCACGTGCCAAGGCGACACGCTGCTGCTGACCACCTGAAAGCTGTGCGGGACGACGTCCACCAAAGCTGCCCATTTCGACCATGTCGAGGGCGCGCTTGACCTTTTCTTCCTGCTCTGCCTTTCCCAATTTGCGAACTTCAAGCGGGAAAGCCAGGTTTTCCGCAATCGTCATATGCGGGAAAAGCGCGTAGTTCTGGAAGACCATACCGATACCACGCTTGTGCGGCGGAATATCGTTGATCGAAACACCGCCCAGACGAATATCGCCATGAGTCGCGGTTTCAAAACCTGCGAGCATCATGAGGCAAGTGGTTTTGCCCGAACCTGACGGACCAAGCATCGTCAGGAATTCGCCCTTCGGCATAGTTAGGTTGAGATCTTTAACGACAAGAGATTCGCCGTCATAGCTTTTTTGTACACGTTCAAATTCAACGAACGCTTCGTTCGATGCACCGTCTGCCAAACCCAATACCCCCTGATATGTCTTTGTTTGTTCAGCGTTAACGCTATTGGTGATTTTTGTGTGCGGAAATTCACTGGAACCAATTCAGAATGACGGCTCGTGAACCCCTAGGATAGAAGCATTGCGACACTACCGCGTAATAGGTGCGCTGCATCTACCTGTTTTCTCTCTCAAGATGATGTGCGCATTAAGCCTGCCTGTCTCGCCCTGCATATTTCGATTTCGATTAATTTCTGCAGCGCGACATTAAAACAAACCTGATATAGCACTTCAACCCCTCATAACTCATAAAGATTTTTCCGCTAGGAAATCCGCCATTCTTTAGATTGTTCAGAATAAAATTCGCCAGCAAGGTCAAATCCGCATTTTTTCTTCCATAAATCGGAATACGATACATTTGCTTTGCGCTGGCAATTTCATAAAAACACACCTATAAGGTCGCCATGATTTGCAATGATACTCAGGAATTGCTGCGGTTCTTACCACCGGCAGCACGTGTGTTGGGCCTTGATCTGGGCACCAAGACCATTGGCGTGGCCCTTTCGGATGTCGGGCTTCAGATTGCTTCACCTTATGAGCTGATCTCGCGCAAGAAGTTCTCGCGCGATATGGCGCAGCTATCTTCGATGATTGATAAGCAGAATGTTGGCGGCATCATCATTGGCTTCCCGCGCGAACTTGACGGTTCAATCGGCAAGGCATGCCATCGCGTCTATGCGTTCATCGATGAAATGGAAAAGTATATCGACCTGCCGGTCTTGATGTGGGACGAGCGACTGTCGACCAATGCTGTAGAGCGCGTATTGATTGACGAAGTCGACATGACCCGCAAACGCCGTGCCGAGGTCGTGGACAAAACCGCGGCTGCCTATATTTTGCAAGGCGCACTGGATCACATGAACCGTCATACCGATCCGGGCGAAAATGCCGAGGCAGATGATGACGATATAGAGGGCGAAGAAGACTAAAGCTGTTTGCTCTGTCGCTATCGAACCAATCAATCCAAAGCTGCCTGCATCTTCAGGCAGCTTTTTTTATTGGGCCTTGATCACCATCATGACACCGAAGAACCGGGATGGCGGAAGCACAAGATCGCCGTTGTGTTCAATCGCGCCCATGGTGATGGCCGCCTCAGAAATCTTCGAAATATCATCCACAATCAACTCAAACCCGGCAAACCCATCGGTGGGAAAGGCCGGATCCTCGACCCCATATCGCGAAACCAGCTCGTCGCCATGCAATGCGTCGACAATCCCGTCGATACCGATTTCGCCATAAAATTCCTGCACGACCTCGGCAGCCCAATGATTAAGCAACACTTTGCCAATCGCAACGGCCCCGTTCGTGTGGCTTTGGTAGGCCGGAAAATAGAAATTCTGGACCGGATGACGGTGCTGGCAAACAAAGGTTACCGCATGACGCAATAAGGGATGGTTTGCATAGGCCAGAGAAAACGCAACACCGACAGTATCGCCGTCCGGCGTCTTTGCATCGCGCTCGAAGTGAAAGACCGGCGGAACCGCAGCACCTGCTTCGATGAATTTGTCGCGATCATGTTCGGCATCATCAGATTGTAAGGCCAGCATCGACATGCCTTCGCGATGGCGCAGGTAATCCCGATTGTATATCGGAAACGAAAAAGGCTGCGCCAGATCAGTCTCTGCGACCTTGGCGGGGTCCACAACGGAAAGAAGTTCGATATACATCCCGTCAAGCTGCACAAGTGCGTTGCCTGTGCCAAAAGGATGAACTGCACGCGGAGTCACCGTAAAGCCAAGCTGTGAATATGCAGAGATCGCGGAGTCCAGATCGTTCACACACAAGACAATGTGATCCATCGCGCGTGGCATGGCATCCCTTTCCGTGAAGTTTCAGCGACCTGGACGACTTTCAAGCGCCTGCACTGTATAGGTGCCCAAATCCGTTGGCTGTGCTGACTATCACATCGGAAATCACAGGGCAAAGCGCAACTGGGCCTAAATGAATTTTAGTCACCTGCCCAAACGCATGAAGGGCAGTATATTTCCCCCGGTCCCCATTTAATGATAACAGTAGGCGGAATTCCTAAAGCTCTCCGCACATGGTACCGAAAGCCGCTTTATGATCGCCATCTTGTCAGCTTTGCTGCCTACTTTTGCCCTGATTGTTCTGGGTTATATCCTGCGTGAACGCAAATTCCTGCCTGACAGCTTCTGGCCGGGCGCAGAGAAGCTGACCTATTTCGTCACCTTTCCTGCCCTTTTGTTTTCCAATACAGCCAAGGCCGACCTTGGCAGCCTGCCGCTTTTCGGGATCGCGACCGCTATGCTTGGCACGATCGCCATCTGTACCATCCTGATCCTTGCGGCGCGTCCCGCCCTGAAGGTCTCTGGTCCGACCTTTTCATCGCTGGTACAGGGTGCCATTCGCCCCAACACCTATATCGGGCTTGCCGTTGCAGCCGCCCTGCTTGGTACGCATGGCCTGACGGTTACGGCCCTGTGCGTTGCGCTGGTTGTACCAACGGTAAATGTCATATCGGTTCTGGCTTGTGCACATCTGGGCGACAATGATCGCAATCCGGGCATATTGTCCCTACTCCGTGACGTGGCAAAAAACCCGCTCCTGATGGCGTGCGTTTTGGGCAGTGTGTTTAACGTCCTCGGGATTGGATTGCCGCCAATTGCCGGACCGTTCCTTGAAGTGCTGGGTCGCGCTGCACTTCCCGTGGGCCTGCTTGCCGTCGGAGCGGGTCTTGATCTTGGTGCCGCGAGACGCGCGGGGTTCCCGGTTGGCATTTCAACTGTCGGGAAATTGATGCTTAGCCCGGCAATAGCTGCTGGCCTTTGTCTGGCACTTGGACTGCCGGCTACTGAACTGGCAGCTGTCGTGCTGTATGCAGCCCTGCCCTGTTCCGCCAGTGCATATGTGCTGGCCCGCCTGATGGGCGGTGACGCACAAATGATGGCCAGCATCATCACGGTTCATACCCTTGCCGCAATTGCCACGATGCCGGTGATTGCCATTCTGGTTCAGGTTGTTTGACATGCAGACCGTCTGACCAAACGGTCAGGAAATCACAGTCTATTGGCGGGAATATTTACCTTTTCGTGACTGGGGCAATTCGTTATGCTCCGCGCGAAATTCTTGCAAGACCATCCAAGGGAAATGTGCAACGCCATGAGCGTCATGGGACCAGCGGCGGATCATTATCCGCACCCACACCTCCTCGGCATAGAGGGTCTGACCCCCGGGGAAATCACCCTTATTCTTGATCGCGCACAGCACTATGCGGAAAAAAACCGCTCCGCTGACAAAACCAGCAATATTCTGGCTGGTGCGACGGTTGTTAACCTGTTTTATGAAAACTCTACCCGGACACTGACATCGTTCGAACTTGCGGCCAAACGGCTTGGCGCGGACGTTATCAACATGACGGTCGGCACCAGTTCGGTCAAAAAGGGTGAAACCCTGATCGATACGGCGATGACCCTTAATGCCATGAACCCGGATGCACTGGTTGTTCGCCATGGCGACAGTGGTGCAGTCAAGCTTCTGAGCGAAAAGGTCAATTGTGCGGTTCTGAATGCGGGCGACGGTCGCCACGAACACCCGACACAGGCCCTTCTTGATGCGCTGACCATTCGCCGCCACAAGGGACGCTTGCATCGCCTGAATGTTGCGATTTGCGGCGATATCGCCCATTCCCGGGTTGCGCGTTCCAATATCCTGCTTTTGAACACCATGGGATCACGTGTGCGCCTTGTTGCTCCGCCAACCCTGATCCCGTCCAAAATCGACCGGATGGGTGTGGAAATCTTCCATGATATGGACGAAGGCCTGAAAGACTGCGACATCGTCATGATGCTGCGCCTGCAGCTTGAACGCATGGAAGGAAGCTTTATCCCGTCGGTGCGTGAATACTTCCATTTTCACGGTCTTGATCGCGCCAAGCTTGCCAATGCCAAACCCGACGCCCTGATCATGCATCCCGGCCCAATGAACCGGGGTGTCGAAATCGACAGTGAAGTCGCAGATGACGTTGAACGTTCCGTCATTCGCGAACAGGTCGAAATGGGTGTCGCGGTACGTATGGCAGCGCTTGAATTGCTCGTGCAGAACCACAGAAAAATCGGAGGTCAGGCATGAGCCCCGCAATTCGCGCCAAAGGTGCTGGCAAAAAAGCATTCATCAATGCCCGCCTGCTTGACCCGGTCAAACAAACCGACGAGGTCGGCGGCCTCCTGATCGAAGACGACACGATTGTCAAAAGTGGTTCGGACATCACCGAACGCTCGGTTCCCGATGGCTTCGAGATCATCGACCTTGGTGGTGCCTGCCTGGCCCCCGGTCTGGTCGACATGCGTGCCCAGTTGCGTGAACCGGGCTTCGAGCATCAGGAAACCATCGAAACAGCCGGAAAGTCGGCAGCAATCGGCGGTGTTACCACCATCATTGCCCTGCCCAACACTGATCCGGTTATCGATGATGTGGCGGGCGTCGAATTTATTGCCCGGCGCGCGCGCAAGGTTGGTCTGGCCAAGGTATTTGTCTATGGCGCCGTTTCCAAAGGGATCGCAGGACAGGAAATTACCGAGATGGGCCTGTTGCATCAGGCAGGTGCGGTTGCCTTCTGCGATGGCGTCAAAACAATTGCAAGCGCACGACTATTGCGTCAGGCGCTGTCCTACTCTGCTTTCTTTGACGGCATGATCGTCCAGCACCCCGAAGAGCCGGAGCTTTCAAAGGGTGCTGCCATGAATAGCGGTGAGCTGGCGACCCGCCTTGGCCTTTCCGGGGTGTCACCACTGGCCGAGGTCATCCAGATCGAACGTGACCTGCGCCTTGTCGAAATGACGGGCGGGCGCCTGCATTTCGCGCATATCTCGACCGGGGAGTCGGTCGAGGTCATCCGCAAGGCCAAAAAACGCGGTTTGAAAGTGACCTGCGATACGGCCCCGCCCTATTTTGCGCTAAATGAAAACGCGGTCTCTGATTACCGTACATTTGCCAAGCTTTCACCGCCGCTACGATCCGAAGATGATCGACAGGCGATTGTCGCGGGCCTTGCAGATGGCACAATTGACGCCATCGCATCGGACCACGACCCGCAAGATGCCGATTCAAAACGCCTGCCCTTTGCGCAGGCCGCGGCAGGTGCGGTCGGGTTTGAAACCCTTTTGCCGATGGCGTTGGAGCTTTATCACAACGAGCACATGTCGCTTCTTGAGGTTATCACCAAGCTAACGCGTGTTCCCGCCGAACTGGTTCGCATTAAAGGTGCAGGAACGCTAGATGAAGGAACAGCGGCCGATCTTGTGATATTTGATCCGGATCGCCCATGGAAAATTGATCCCTACCAGTTCCAGTCGAAATCCAAAAACTCCCCATTCGATGGCCGATTGACGCAGGGGCGCGTGCTGCGCACCCTGATTGACGGTCGCGAAGTGTTCTCGGAAGGTGCCTGAAATGGAACTTGATGCCACGTACAAAGCGATGTTGATGTCGCTTCAGGTTGCCACAGTGTGTGGTTATCTGCTGGGCTCAATCCCGTTTGGTCTTGTGCTTACCAGAATGGCGGGCCTTGGCGATATCCGTCAAATCGGTTCTGGCAATATTGGTGCGACCAACGTGCTGCGCACCGGGCGCAAGGGCCTTGCCTTTCTGACCCTGATCGGGGATGCGGGCAAAGGTGCTTTTGCAGCATTGCTGTTCACCCATCTTTATGGTGCTGAACAAGGTATCTTCGCGGGCGGCGCAGCGGTCGTTGGGCACATGTTCCCGATCTGGCTGCGTTTTAAAGGCGGCAAAGGCGTTGCAACCACGCTTGGAACATTGGCAGCCGTAAACTGGATCATGGGCCTGTGCGCCGCGCTGACCTGGCTTGTTATGGCGCTTGTTTTCCGCATATCGTCCCTTTCGGCGCTGATCGCGATGATTGCCGCCCCACTGGCCGCCTTTTTCATTGCCAGCGATCCGGGTGCCGGATGGCTTGGTGTATTTCTTGCCGTGATTGTCTGGCTGGCCCATCACGCGAACATCAGACGCTTGATACGTGGTGAAGAACCAAAGATCGGTCAAAAGAAAAAGCAGGCTGACGAAGATACTTCAGTTTAAGGGACGCAAACCGCCCCTTCGAATAGCTTGACGAAAGAACGCCCGGATGACCACAATCCGGGCGTTATGTATTTTCCAGAGCAACAACCACAGCGATTGCCACAATCTGAACGCCTTGCTCGTATGCGGCTTGCGCGGAGCAGCAATATCGGCCCGGTCAGCTTTCGCAAGATGCTGGATCAGTTTGGCACGGCTAGACTTGCGATAGAGGCGCTTCCAGACATTATCGGCCATGCCAAAGGTTCACGGAAAATCGAACTCGCAGGCCGAGAAGAAACCATTGCGGAAATCGAAGCGGCAAAAGCTTGCAAGGCCAAACCCGTCATATTTGGTGATCCCGAATACCCTGAGCTACTTACCACAATTGAAGATGCGCCGGCGTATTTCTACGCCATCGGCAACCTGGAGCTGCTGGGTAAAACAGCGGTTGGGATTGTCGGTGCCCGGAATGCATCCGCCACCGGATGCGGCTTTGCGCGCAAACTCAGTCATGAACTTGTCAGCGCCGGTTATGTTGTCGTATCCGGCATGGCGCGCGGGATCGACGGGGCTGCGCATGCGGCAGCCATGCAGTGTGTTGGCAAAGACACCGGCGGCACGATTGCGGTGCTCGGTGGTGGCGTTGATGTGGTGTATCCCCGCGAACATCAGGACCTTTATTCGCAGCTCTGCGAACAGGGCTGCGTAATATCGGAAATGCCACCCGGTCTAAAGCCGCAGGCAAGGCATTTCCCCCGCCGCAATCGCATTATATCGGGTCTGTCTTATGGCGTTATTATTGTCGAGGCCGGACGAAATTCGGGGTCCTTGATAACCGCGCGGTTCGCGGGAGAACAAGGTCGCGACGTTTTTGCAGTTCCGGGTTCACCGACGGATCCCCGCGCGAGCGGACCAAACAGCCTGATCCGTGATGGCGCAATATTGTGCGACTCTGCCGACGTCGTTTTGGATACGATACGGCAGGCAGAGCAAAACAACTATCTGTCCGAAGAAATTCATGCTTTCACTCGAGAGCCCTCTGCAAAGCCTAATGGCGCATCCTCACCCCGATACGCAGAGATACTTTCTTCGCTTGAACGCGACGCTATCTCAGCGGACGAGAAAAAAGCAGAACAACCGATTGAAATAAATGAACTTTCATCCTGTGCCGACACTGAAAAACATCCGATAGAATACACTGAAAAACTGTTTGATTTACTTTCCTCCTCCCCCCTTCTTGTCGATGAACTCATCCGTACGTCGGACTTGCCCGCCGAGCAGGTTTCGACAATTTTGATTGAACTAGAACTTGCAGGAAGGGTTGAACGTCACCCCGGAAATAGGGTATCGCGTATCGCCAAATGAGAGTCGCGCCGAATATGGACGTGACAAATATTGTTGTGATTTGCCGCATTTTGCGCAATTTGATCTGAAAAACAGCGACACACTATAATATATGTGTGCAAAACTTCAGATTACTGACCACACAGCATAATGACCGCCTTCGGGCGCAAGAACCGGACACGAAAAACGTAATGAATCTTGTCATCGTCGAATCCCCGGCCAAAGCCAAGACGATCAACAAATATCTCGGTGACGATTTTAAGGTGCTGGCCTCATTTGGTCATATCCGTGACCTGCCCTCCAAGGATGGTTCCGTCGATACCGACAACGACTTTTCGATGGTCTGGGAAACAGACAGCCGGTCGGAAAAACAGATTCGCGAAATTGCATCGGCAGCACGTGACTCTGATACCATCTACCTCGCGACTGACCCGGATCGCGAGGGGGAAGCTATTTCGTGGCATATTCTTGAAGTTCTCGAGCAGAAAAAGCTGCTCCGCGGTCGTGATGTTCATCGCGTCGTGTTCCACGAGATCACCAAGAAAGCTGTCACCGAAGCCATCGCCAATCCGCGCGAACTCAATCAGGAGCTGGTTGATGCCTATCTGGCGCGCCGCGCGCTGGATTATCTTGTTGGCTTCAACCTTTCTCCGGTTCTGTGGCGCAAACTGCCCGGGTCGCGTTCAGCAGGGCGTGTCCAGTCCGTTGCGTTGCGGCTAATCTGCGAACGCGAAATCGAGATCGAAGCCTTCAAGCCTGATGAATACTGGTCGCTTGAGGCAGGATTTGCTGTGCCAGAAGGCAAGTTTTCAGCCCGCCTCACCCATTTGAATGGCGAGAAACTCGATAAACTTGCACTTGGCGATGAAAACGCTGCCAAGGTCGCCAAGGAAAAGGTTGAAAGCCGCAGTTACAAGGTATCGAAGGTCGAGCGCAAGGACGTAAAACGCCGTCCGCAGCCACCTTTCACGACTTCAACCCTGCAGCAGGAAGCTTCACGTAAGCTTGGCTTTGGTGCGAAGCGCACAATGCAGTTGGCCCAGCGCTTGTATGAAGGTGTCGATATCGGTGGCGAGACGGTTGGTTTGATCACCTATATGCGTACGGATGCCGTGGTGCTTTCACAGGAAGCACTCGCCGCCGCACGCCGCCTGATCGGCAAGGATTATGGCGATCAATACCTTCCGGCCAATGCGCGCAGCTTTGCCAACAAGGCCAAGAACGCTCAGGAAGCCCACGAAGCCGTCCGTCCGACCGATCTTTTCCGCCGCCCGGAACAGGTGTCGCGTCATCTTGATAAGGACCAGTTGGCCCTTTACACGCTGATCTGGAAGCGGACCGTGGCGTGTCAGATGGAAGATGCACGCTTTGATCAGGTCGCTGTGGATCTGTCATCGAATGACAATCACGTGGTCCTGCGCGCCAACGGCTCTGTCGTTAAGTTTGACGGTTTCCTGAAGCTTTATCAGGAAGGCAAGGATGACGATTCTGATGACGAAAAAGATCGTCGTCTGCCGCCGCTCGCAGAAGGCCAGAATCCTGATTTGGGCAAAGTCAGCATAGATCAGCACTTCACCCAGCCTCCGCCCCGCTATACCGAGGCGAGCCTGGTCAAGAAGATGGAAGAGCTTGGGATTGGCCGGCCATCGACCTATGCATCGATCATCTCGGTCCTTCAGGATCGAAACTATGTCTTGCTCGATCGTCGCCGTTTCGTCGCACAGGACCGTGGTCGCCTCGTGACCGCCTTCCTGTCGAAGTTCTTTGAACGGTATGTGCAGTACAACTTCACCGCAGACCTTGAAAACCAGCTTGATGAAATCTCGATGGGCAAGCTCGCCTGGAAAGATGTTCTCAAGGATTTCTGGAAATCGTTCAAAGGCAATGTTGACGAGGCCAAGGAACTAAAGATCACCGACGTTCTTGATGCGCTTCAGGTAATGCTGGAAAACTATTTGTTCCCGCCGCGTGAAGACGGAACCGATCCGCATAAATGCCCGAAATGCGAAGACGGCAAACTCAGCCTGAAACTTGGCAAGTTTGGCGCATTCCTTGGCTGTTCGAACTATCCGGAATGCAACTATACGCGGCCGCTTGTTGCCAATGAAAACGGTGCGGATTCCGAACTGGATGCCGGCCCCAAAGTCCTGGGCATCGACAAGGAAACCGGCAAGGAAATTACCCTTCGCAAGGGCCCGTATGGTGTTTACGTCCAGCTTGGCGAGGAAGAAGAAGTCGAAGGCAAGAACGGCAAGCCGAAAAAGGTCAAGCCAAAGCGGACCTCCCTGCCCAAGGGACTGGAACCATCCGTCGTTGACCTGACCAAGGCCGAAGAACTTCTGACCTTGCCGCGCGTTGTCGGGATCTATCCCGAAACCGGCGAGGAAATGAAAGCCAACATTGGCCGCTTTGGCCCCTATGTTCAGGCGGGCAGCATCTTTGCCTCGCTCAAAGCCGACGATGATGTTCTGACCATTGGTGAAAACCGTGCCATTACCCTGATCGCCGACAAGCGCGAGAAGGCTGGCAAGGAAATCGGCAAACACCCGGATGATGGTGAACCGATCTTTGTTGCCGTCGGGCGCTGGGGACCTTTCGTTAAACACAAAAAAACCATCGCCAATATCCGCGATGTAGAGCGTGACGACATCACCCTTGAGATGGCAATAAAGGCCATCAAGGAAAAAGAAGCCAAATCGGGTAAGACCACCAAGGCTTCTGCGAAAAAGGCGGCGACGAAAAAAGCGCCAGCAAAAAAGAAAACCGCTGCCAAGAAACCGGCAGCGAAAAAGACCACCAAGAAAAAGGCGGCGGCAGATTAACTGCCGCCTTCCTTTTCTCTGGAATACCTATGAAAGGACGCCGCAACGTTGGCGAACGATACAGAAGACAAAAAGCACTTCCCGACCAAGGAAGAGATTATCGAATTCATCGATATGAGCCCGACACCCGTTGGGAAGCGAGAGATCGCGCGCGCCTTTAACATCAAGGGCGCAGCCAAGATCGAACTCAAGAAGATCCTGAAAGAACTGAAAATCGGCGGCGATGTCGTCAAGGGACGGCGGCGCTTTGACAAGCCTGACCGCTTGCCCCCGGTTGAGGTGCTTGAAATCACCGGGATTGATGATGATGGCGAAGTCCTGGCCAAACCGAATGTCTGGAAGCATGACTATGACCCGCCGCTGATCGTGGTGAAGTCGATCCGCCGTGGCGGCCCAAGTGCACCGGGCATCGGTGACAAGATTTTGGCCAAGCTGCGCTATACCGGCAAGCATACCTATGAAGCCAGCATCATGCGGGTCCTTGGAAGCGGGCCACAGCGCGTCTTGGGACTTTATCGCCCCAACGAACGCGAAGGCCGCGTTGTGCCCACAGATCGCAAGGATAGTGGCGAGATCGCGGTTCCGCTTGACGACCATCCCGATCTTGAAAGTGGCGCACTGGTTCTGACCGAAATTCTGCCGGGCAAGCATTTCGGATTGCGCAAAGGCAGGATTACCGAGGTTCTTGGCAATATCAACGAGCCGAAATCCATTAGCCTGGTGTCGATCCATGCGCGCGGCATTCCGTTTGAATTCCCGCCTGAAGTCGAGCTTCAGGCGCGTGAGTCCAAGGCCACACCACTGGGCAAACGCACAGACCTGCGCGATATTCCGCTGGTCACCATTGATGGTGCCGATGCCCGGGACTTTGACGACGCTGTCTGGGCCGAAGCCGACCCGGATCCCGCTAATGAAGGTGGCTGGCACATCATGGTCGCGATTGCCGACGTGTCCTGGTACGTACGTCCGGGCGATGCACTTGATCGTGAGGCGGTCAAACGCGGCAATAGTTGCTATTTCCCGGATCGCGTGGTGCCGATGCTGCCGTTTGAGCTTTCGAACGGCTGGTGTTCGCTTGTCCCGCATGAAGACCGTGGCTGCATGGCGGTTGAGATGTGGCTTGATAAGCATGGCCACAAACTGCGTCATAAATTCTGCCGTGGCATGATGCGCTCGGCAGCGCGTCTGACCTATGATCAGGTTCAGCGCGCTATGGACGGCCAGCCGGACGAAACCACCGGTCCGCTGGTTGATACCATCATCAAACCCCTTTACGGCGCGTTCAATGCGTTTTTGGAGGCTCGCAAGAAGCGTGGCGTGCTTGAGCTTGATGTTCCCGAACGCAAGATCGAGCTGAATGATCAGGGCCAGATCATTGCCATCGCACCGCGCGCACGATTTGACAGTCACAAGCTGATCGAAGAGTTCATGATCGCTGCCAACGTGTGTGCGGCAGAAGAGCTCGAACGCATCAAACAGCCCTGCATGTACCGTATTCACGATGCCCCAAGCGAAGAGAAGCTTGAAGCCCTGCACGAATTCCTTGAGGGTGCCGGATACAAGCTAAACAAGGCATCGGTCCTCAAACCGCGTGATTTCAACCGCATCCTTGAGCTCGCCAAGGACACGCCTGAGGCTGAACTGATTAACACAGTCGTGCTCCGCAGCCAGTCACAGGCAATGTATAGCCCCGACAATATCGGGCACTTCGGGCTTGCGCTTAAAAAATACGCGCACTTCACCTCCCCGATCCGTCGTTATGCCGACCTTCTGGTCCATCGCGCCCTGATCGCAGGCCTCAAGCTTGGTGAAGGCGGACTAACGCCTGAAGAAGGCGAACGGTTCGAGCAGATCGGTGAAGATATATCGGGCACCGAACGGCGTGCCGCCATGGCCGAGCGCGATGCGGTTGACCGTTATGTTGCGGCCTATATGTCGGATAAGGTCGGCGCAGAGTTCCCCGGCAAGATTTCCGGGGTGACGCATTTCGGACTTTTCATATCGCTGAACGAAACCGGTGCCGACGGCCTGGTTCCGATATCCACCCTGCCCGATGACTATTACATCCATGATGCGGCAAGCCACGCGCTGGTCGGGCAGAACCGGGGAAAGAAATTCCAGTTGGGCGATACGGTTGTCGTTCGGATTGCCGATGCTGATGCCGCCACGGGTTCTTTGGCCCTGCGCCTTGCAGAGCATGCCGACATCACCGAACGTGACCTGATTGAGCGCCCGCGTGGACGTCGCGGGTCTGCCAAACGGCGCGGCAGCCCGGGTGATCGCAGCCACCGGCATGGCAGCAAGCCAGGATTCCGGTCTGGTCCGCGCGACGCACACGGTGCCGGCGGGGCCTCCGCGACCAAGTCGAAGGGCAAGAAAGCCGGAGCCAAGAAAAAGACCACGCCGAAGAAGCAACGCAAACTGGTGGCATCCAACCGTGCGGCGCGCAACTCGGCAAAACAGGGGCCGAAGTCGGATTAAACCGATTTATCCCGCGAAACGACAAAAGGCGGCCGATATGGCCGCCTTTTTCTGTTTGACACGAACTTTCCGGCCAATGCTCAGAGCATGGTTTCGATGAACTTCGCGAGATGTTCGGCAGTCTGCTTGCCCCGGTTGCTAATGATCGCGACGTTCTGCGGCAAACCTTCCAGATCCGGATGAGACGCATCGAAACTTGTCAAAAGGCCCAGTTTTTTGTCCGCCAGCGTTTTCATCGCCGCCAGAGCGCGGATCAGTTCAATCCCGCTCAGCCCATCCAGCACGGCTGCGGTAATCACGGCATCCGGGCGGGATTGCACGACGGTCTCGAACGCCTCGACCGCTGAGCGGGCCGTAATGGTCCGGAATCCCTTTTCACGCAGCTCACGCTGCAGAAAATGGCCCTGCACGGCTGTAGCTGTGACCAAAAGGACTTCCTTGTTCTGTGCGACCGCCACGTCCGAGGTCTTGTTCTTTTCATCGGCTTTGACGCTTCGGGTCGGCAAGGAGCGAAGGATACGGGTTTCTTCTTCTGCCTGCGGGTTCGTACCGCTTTCGATGATTTCTCGAATCCAGCTGGTGAAATCGACCAACGATGCCGCTTCCAGGTCATCAATTTCGCTCAGATCCGCGATATAGTCCTCAAGTCGATGGGCAATCGCTCCGACCAAAGGAAACCCGAACGATCCGGCCAGACCTTTGACGGTGTGGGCTTCGCGCCGAAGTTCAGCAATACCCGGCTCTGCTTCATCCATGCCGCCTGCAACACGGTCGATCGTTGTTTCAATGCGATCAATGCGTTCCAGCGTGTCCTCAATGAAGTCCTGTTTCAGACCGGCAACGACGGCATCTGCATTTCCCATTGGGCACTCCTTTGGCAACTGTTCGATCAAGCAAACGTTACCATAAATGCGCCCGCAAGGTGAAAATGGCGGGTCGATTTTACTTGCCTGCGCGATCGAACATCATGATGATGGCTTACCGTTTCAATGCCCGTTTTCGTCACCCGGATCAAGTGCGCGTTGAGAGGCGACAGGAGTAAATCTTTGACTATGAATGCCCCACACGATATTTCCCCGCAAACAAATGACGCCGCCCCCGACCAGAATGGCAGTCGTATCATGACTGGCCTGCGGCGTGGTTTTCGGCGAAAATGTCCGAACTGTGGCCATGGCTTTGCCTTTGGCGGGTATCTGAAGTTACGCCCGGAATGTGATGTGTGCAGCCATCCAATTGGTGAGTACCGCTGCGACGATGCCCCACCCTATTTCACAATCTTTTTGGTCGGGCATATTGTCGTGCCGGGTGCATTGGCGATGGAACAAAATTTCAGCCCGTCCATGGCATTGCAGCTTTCGATTTGGCTTCCGGCCACAGTCGCGCTGTGTCTTGCAATATTGCCCTTTATCAAGGGGGCTGTCCTTGGCACTCAGTGGGCTATGCGCATCAAGGGATAGTCGTTAGGCAACCAGCATTTTTTGATTAGAATGCTTAGGTTACCTTACCTGAAATCAACGGATTGTTTAGTTGGTCGCACCAGGCATTTTTCAGAACACCAGTGACACAATCGACAACGGCATGCGCTGTTGCCAACGCATATGCGCGGTTGTTGGCCTTTCTGTTGTTCTGTCTGCTTGCGCAAGTTCACCGAACGTTGGTGTTAGCTCGCCAGATGATCCACAAACCCAGGAATTGATTTCCCAGACAATCGAACTGGTCGCAACGCGCTATATAGACCCAATCAGCCGCGAGCAGATCCTGGTTAATACTTTGGATGGCCTCTCAGCAATTGACGATGACATCCGGGTTGATATCACGCCCAATGACCTGATCCTGCAGTATGAAAAGAAAACCGTCGATCGGATCGCATTGCCGGTTGTCTCTGGCGAAGCCAATGATCAGGACAATCTGCAGATTTGGTCAGAAATCACGCTTCGTGGCCTTGCAAGCTATCGTGCGCATTCCGCCAAACTCCGAAACACGGCGACGAAAGACGTCGAGTCCGCTCTGATTAGCGGTGCGATCCGTAATCTTGACCGATATAGCCGCTATGAGGGCCCGGAACGCGCAGAAAATGCACGCAACCGCCGTGATGGATATATCGGCATTGGCGTAAGGGTTGTTGGCGGCACCGGCTATCCCGTCGTCAAACTTGTTCATGCCGACAGCCCGGCCGCACGCGCAGGGCTTAATGCTGGCGACCAGATTGTTACCGTCAATGGTCTGGACATGTATGGCAAGGCCAGCCGGTACACCGCTGACCTGTTGCATGGCGAAGAGGGAAGTTCCGTCCTGATTGAGGTAAATGCCGCCAATACTGGTGCGATTACCCCGATCGAAATTCTGCGTGAAAGGGTGATTGACCGAACTGTCTTCACCGAGATCCGCGACAACGTCCTGATCGCACGGATTAGCAGCTTTAACTCGGCAACAGCGTCAACTCTTGCCGATAACATCATGAAGGCCAAGCTTTATAACGGCGGTCTTCATGGGGTTATTCTTGATCTTCGCGGCAATCGCGGTGGGTTGCTTCAACAGGGTGTGGCCGTCGCAGACCTGTTTCTTGCCGACGGCCCAATCGGCAAGACCTTTTCACGTGTTATGGCCGCGCGCCACGAATTTCAGGCAGAAACAAAAGACCTGACCGAAGGTGCGCCGCTTGTGATCCTGATTGACGGGCGTACAGCGTCTTCTGCTGAACTGGTCGCAGCAGCCCTTCAGGACCGTCATCGTGCTGTTCTGATTGGCTCGACAAGTTTTGGCAAGGGTTCCGTGCAGGCAATCAACGATTTACCAAACCATGGAACGCTGACCTTTACCTGGTCACGCATCACCGCACCGTCTGGTTACACTTTTGACAGGATTGGTCTGTTCCCGGCCATTTGCACGCAGCCAGAGGACGGTACCGCACCGATACATTACGTCACCGACGCCCTGTCGCAACGTGACAAAATCGCTTCTGTGATGACGAAATGGCGCAACCTCGACTATCAGGATGAAAAATCCCGTCGCGAGCTTCGCGATGTCTGTCCCGCGAGTTCAAATGGGACAGCATTTGATGTCGACGTCGCCCTGGAACTTCTGAAAAATCATCGTGAATACAAGAATCTGGCCTATGCCGGACAAGAGGAAATCGCAGATACATTTGCCAGCCAATAAATTTGCATTCTTTTTTGCCAAAATGGCTTGACACTCTGCCGATAACCTTTATGTTCCGCGGCCTGAGATACACCTGAACACAGGATGCAGAGACATGGCGAAGCCCGCTTCGATCCTCGTAAAGTTGGTAAGCACCGCAGACACCGGTTACTTCTATGTTGTTAAGAAGAACCCGCGGAATACCACCGAGAAATTCCAGTTTCGCAAGTACGACCCGGTCGTGCGTAAGCACGTCGTGTTCAAAGAAGCGAAAATGAAGTAATCCAGTTCTTCGGAACCGGTTACAAAGATCAAAAAAGGACGTGTTCTTCGGAACACGTCCTTTTTTGTTTCTGTTTCTACCCGCCTCTAACTGCTGCGATGCCAGAGTTGATGTCGATATCAGCCAAAGCGGCGATACCCTGCTGCTGCCAGCAACAACCAGCCACCGATAAAGGCAAAGCCACCAATCGGCGCGACCGCACCAAAGGCGGAAATGCTGCTAAAGGCGATGGCATACAACGATCCGCAAAAGAACAAGATACCGATCAGCATCGCATATGCGGCAAAGCGCAGGAACTTTTCGTCCGGCACATGATGCACAAGACCGGCAATTGCAGCCAGTGCAACTGCATGGGTCAACTGATAGTGAGCGCCCTTCTCAACAAGGCTGCGCGCATAGTCCATATCACTGCCTGTCATACCATGCGCAGCAAACGCGCCTAGCGCGACGGCCATAGCACCATTCAATCCGGCCATAACCACAGATAAACGCATTGTTGATCCCCTGTCTTAATAAGCATTTGTCGTGCTTACCTTAGTCAGGCCGCTGATGGTGCGCCATGCGAAAACGCAAAAAAAATGGCCGTACAATAAATGTACGGCCAGTAACTCTCTTGGGGGAGATGTGCCGGATCATCGAAACGTCCGCCACACCGTTATGTTTACCTGTCGATTTAACCTTACTCTGTGACAGCCATCACATATCGGCCAAAAAATCACACAAATCGCAGTTAATGAATTGACTCGCTTAGGAATTCTTCAAGCCTGCGAACATCAGGCACAATAAGACCACTATCGGCCTTCCTCACCAGTTGCCGACGTCCAAGTGTGCTCATGACCCGCGCCACAGTCTCGCGAGAGGTACTTACGCGACTGGCGACTTCAGAGTGCACCGGAACAGGTGACAACAGCGCCGCACCGTTTTCATCACTTACATTGCGCGCACGGCGCAGAACCTCTGCAACCACGCGTTCGTTTGCGCCCAATGTGCTGACATCAACAATCCTGCGGGTGGAATTACGCACAATTCTGGCCAGTTCCCCAATGACGTTCCAGGCAACCGATGGGTGACTTTTAACGACCTTTTCAAAATTGGCAGGGCTCAGGATGCCGACACTGGTATCATCAACCGCGATAACACAGGCCGAGCGCGGCTCCCCGTCAATTGCAGACAACTGTCCGACACAGCCACCAGCCCCGATTTCCTCAAGCGTGATTTCACGCCCTGACAAGGAATAATTGACGATCCGGACGCGCCCCGAAAGGATCAGGTAAACGTCCGAACTGTCCGACTCAGGTTCGATAATTTGCGCCCCGGCAGAAAATGTCTTTCGGTTAACGTGGCGTTCGACATCTGTTATCGCACTCTCATCGAGATCTGCGAATATGCCGACCACAGATAATTTGACCATATCCCCCCAAGCTTCTCACTAAAATGCTGTTCTGTTCCGAACGACAGATCACCTGCGTCCGATCACATCTTTTCCTGTCCCTTTGGTAATCATAAGCAAACAACCTCAGACTGACAATCATTGCCAAACCAAAGAGGCATTCATACTTGTGAATGGACAAAAATATGCTGCATGTGCGAACATACAGCACGGCTTTTCAATTAAAGCGTCAGTTTGCACCCATCCCGCTTAGCGAGGAGGAGACCGGCCATGAGCACCGAACTGGAGATTTTTCGCCGCAGTCCAAACGGCAAACCCAAAAGCAAGCATCCCCTTGTCTTTATTCATGGCGCCTATACCGGCGCGTGGTGCTGGAACGAACACTTCCTGACCTGGTTTGCCGAGCGCGGTTTTGAGACCGTGGCTTTCTCATTGCGTGGTCATGGGGGAAGTGGTGGTCGCGAACTGCGCAGTCTTGCGTCCATCGACGATTACGTCGAGGACCTTGAAGAGGTTGTCGAAACCCTTGGCAAGAAACCCGTCCTGATCGGGCATTCCATGGGCGGCTATATCGTTCAGAAATATCTTGAACGCCACAGTGCCGAGGCCGCAATACTGATGGCATCCGTCCCGCCCGAAGGATTGATTGCCAGCAATGCCATGATGGCGATGGCCCAGCCAGACCTTTATTTCCAGATGTTCTGGTTGCAAGCCATCGGCCCGCACACCTTGCTGCGTGAACGACTTGGCCGTGCAATGCTTTCGCCCGATATCGCGGAAGACGAAGGCATGATCTATTTCGGGCGACTTGAAACGGAAAGTCAGCGCGCAATTGCCGACATGATGGGAGCCAACCCGATCTTTCTGTCAAAGGATGAGGTTCCGTCCATGCTGGTGCTTGGCGCGCGTGATGACGAAATCATCCAGAGCGAGCTGATTCACCACACCGCCAAACGCTATGGCGCGGATTATGCCCTGATCGAGGACATCCACCACGCCATGATGCTTGATAAAAACTGGGAAAAAGTGGCGGAAACCATAATGGAATGGCTACAAGTCAAGCTCGTCACACAAGCGCGCAGCAAGGGCAACAAAACTGCCGCCTGAAAAACCAGCCACAGATTTTTCTGCCCATTTGCACCCGCATCTGCCACGATGCGGGTGTTGTTTTTTTACCTAAACCATCAAGCAACCAAAGAGGTCTGGAACATGCCCCACGAAGCTTCCATCTCTGTCAAAATGATCAAAGCTGTTGCTGTGGCAGGACTATTGTCGACCTGCCTTGTCCAAGGAACTGCTGCCCAGCAAACAACAGACGCCATTGCACCCGAAGCAAGTACAACCAGCTTATCGAAGCAGACACGCGGCTCCGACATCGCCAATGACTGGATGATCAGTGCTGCCAACCCGCTTGCGGTCGAGGCTGGTGCGAATATCCTGCGTTCCGGCGGCAATGCCATTGATGCAATGATTGCTATTCAAACCATGCTGGGTCTTGTGGAGCCGCAATCATCCGGGCTTGGGGGTGGCGCGTTTCTGGTTTACTTCGATGCGACCACCGGAAAGCTGACCACACTGGATGGCCGCGAGACCGCCCCACTGAACGCAACACCTACACTGTTTCAGGATAAAAACGGTGAACCACTTACGTTCTATGATGCGGTTGTTGGCGGCAGATCGGTTGGCACGCCCGGCACCCCTGCCCTTATGAAGACTGCCCACGAAAAGTGGGGGCAACTTCCTTGGAAGATCCTGCTCGATCCGGCAATTGATGTTGCCACAACGGGCTTTGAGGTTTCTCCACGTCTTGCAGCCTTGATCGCCGAGGATCAGGAAAAACTTTCACGCGATCCCGAGGCAAAGGGCTATTTCTTTGACAAGGATGGCGCGCCACTTGCGGCCAGTACGGTTCTTCGCAATCCGAAATATGCCAAGACCCTGCAAGATCTGGCGACCAACGGGACTGTGAACTTCTATCAGGGGCAGATCGCCCAGGACATTGTCGACAAGGTCAAAGGTGCCAGTTGGAACCCCGGCGTCCTGTCACTTGCGGATTTCGCCACGTATCACGTCAAGGAACGCGCGGCCGTCTGTATCGAGTATCGCGAACATGATGTGTGCGGCATGGGGCCGCCTTCTTCGGGCGCACTGACGGTTGGACAGATACTTGGATTGCTTGAACCATATGACATCGCCGCGATGGGCCCAAGTTCTGCACAAAGCTGGCGTTTGATTGGCGATGCATCGCGTTTGGCATTTGCCGATCGTGGGCGCTATATGGCCGATATCGATTTTGTCCCGATGCCATTGACCGGATTGCTTGATAAAACCTATCTGGCGGAACGATCCAAACTGCTTGATCGGAAGACCGCGCTTGAACCCGTAGACCCCGGCATGCCGAGCTTCAGCCACGCCATGAAACTGGCTGACGACGACGCGATTGAACTGCCAAGCACCAGTCATTTCTCGATTGTTGATATCTATGGCAATGCGGTTTCGATGACGACCACGATTGAAAACGGATTTGGTTCACGCCTTATGGTCAACGGGTTTATGCTCAATAACGAGCTGACGGATTTCTCATTCCGTACCCATTCCGATGGCGTACCGATTGCCAATGCGCTGGCACCGGGCAAACGGCCACGTTCATCAATGGCGCCCACCATCGTCATGAAGGACAACAAACCGCTTATTGTGACCGGCTCCCCGGGGGGATCGCGCATTATTGGTTATGTTGCGCAATCACTGATCGGCATGATTGACTGGAACATGTCCCCGCAGGAAACCATTAACATGCCCCATCTAGTCAACCGGTTTGGCACCTTTGACCTTGAGGCCGGAACAGATGCGGAAATGCTTGCGCCTGTCCTTGAGGACATGGGCTTCAAGACCAGCATTCGCGACCTTAATTCCGGAATTCACACCATTATGGTGACACAAGACGGCTTGATTGGCGGGGCCGACCCCCGCCGCGAAGGCATTGTTATCGGTCAGTAAGAATCCCGCAAAAAGGGCAGCGCCTTCGCGGTGCTGCCCTTGTTTTCAGATGACCTGCCAAAGCACTTTCACCGGACAGACACCCAGTCTTCCAGCAGGCGATAGAGATCGCTGTGATCAGTTGCAATGTGATGCGCGCCAGCATCAAGCAGATATTCAGCGGGCGTAATGTCCACAAGACCGACAGTCGTCGCCCCGGATGCAACGCCCGCCCGTACACCATTCTGGCTGTCATCCACGACGATACAGTCGCTGATATCCACACCGATCTTTTCTGCTGCCAGCAAGAATACGTCTGGATGCGGTTTGGCGTTGGCAACGTCGTGGGCAGAGCATACCCGCCCCGCAAAGCGGTCTTTCAACCCCACCTTTCCAAGCGACACTTCCATCTTTGCATGCGGGCCATTGCTTCCGATTGCCATCGGAATGTTATTTTGGTCAAGCAGATCAAGCACTGGGTCAAGATGCGGGAACGGCTTCAGATCATTGCGAAACGCAACAAACGTCCGCTCATAACATTCGGCAAGCCAGTCTTCGGGCAATGTCACCCCGAACATCGTTTCCATCTTTGGCGGCACCATGGCCAATGTCCCGCCAATGAAAAGATCATGTGTTTTGGCCATATTCATGTCGCAGCCATAATCACAGAGCTGTTCGGTCAACACCCGGCATGCCAATGTCTCGGTATCAACCAACACACCATCACAATCAAAGATCACGCCACGAACGACAGGCTTGTCCATAGGTTTTCCCCTTATCAACCGGCCAGTTCCGTCCAGCGTGCCTCATCATAAGCCACTGTGCGGGTAGATCCGAAATCGACAACCGGGCGCTTGATTACGGTTGGGTTGGCAGCAAGGATTGCGGCGGCCGCAGCCCCACCCTGATCAAGCGTTGCCTTGTCGTTATCGCTTAAGTTGCGATAGCTCGGCCCGCGCTTATTGATCAAAACCTTACCCCCGACTTCATCAAGCCAACCTTCAATCGTCTTGGCATCAATACCGTCAGCACGGAAATCATGGAGCTTGTTTTCAATGCCCTTTGCATCAAACCATTTCAACGTTATGCGGACAGTATCGCAGTTCTTGATGCCGTAAATCGTAACCATATCAATTCCTGTGCTTTAATATCTTCGGGATGCAGCCATGCATCACGCAATCGGTTTTGACCCTAAATCCCGGAACCTATATAAAGACCGCGCTTGGAATACAGCAACCCTCTTCACCCCGCTTTGATGAAAAACGGTAGGCATATGACTGTTAATCGGCGTATTTCCGTCGCCCCGATGATGGATTGGACGGACCGGCATGATCGCTATTTCCTACGGCAGATCAGTCGTCATACATTGCTTTATACCGAAATGGTCACAACCGGCGCCATCCTGCATGGCGGGGTAGACCGGCATCTGCGTTATAACGATGCCGAACATCCGGTTGCACTTCAGCTTGGCGGCAGCGATCCAGATGATCTGGCACGTGCGTGTGGGATCGCCAATGAGTATGCCTATGACGAAATCAATCTGAATTGCGGTTGCCCGTCTGATCGCGTCCAGAACGGCGCATTTGGCGCCTGCCTGATGGCGACACCCGATATTGTTGCAAACTGCGTGAAATCGATGATCTCGGCCAGTGACGCACCGGTTACGGTCAAGAACCGCATTGGCATCGATGATCAGGAAGATTACCCGTCGCTCAAACGCTTCACCGAAACGGTTGCCGAGGCCGGTTGCAAGACCTTTATCGTTCATGCCCGCAAGGCGTGGCTCAAGGGGCTGTCTCCGAAGGAAAACCGCGAGGTGCCGCCACTTAAATACGAATTGGTCTATCAGCTCAAACAGGAATTCCCCGAACTGGAAATCCTGATCAATGGCGGCATCAAGACGCTTGATGACACAGAAGAGCACCTGAAGCAGGTAGACGGTGTCATGATCGGGCGCGAAGCCTATCAAAACCCATATATTCTGGCCGATGTGGATCGACGTTTTTACGGCGACGACGCCAAGGCACCAACCCGCCACCAAGTGGTTGAAGCTATGCTGCCCTATATCGAAGAGCACCTGAAAGAGGAACATGGCACCATTGGCCATGTTACGCGCCACATGCTGGGTCTTTTCCAGCAAATGCGTGGGGCAAAACAATGGCGTCGCTACCTTAGCGAAAATGCACATCGCAAAGGGGCTGGTACCGACGTCGTGCGCGAAGCCCTGTCACTTGTCCCCGAACAGGATGACGAGGTCCTGTCTGCATGACCGCAGATCAAAATGCCGTCGGAAAAGATCAAAAGGCCGGTGACATCACTTGGCGTGATGGTGACGTACCCTACTCCCCGCATTTTGGTGACATCTATTTCAATCCCAAGGACGGGCTGGCGGAAACGCGCTATGTGTTTCTGGAGGGCAACAACCTGCCCAATGCTTGGCAGCACCGGGAAAACTTCGCGATTGGCGAGACCGGTTTTGGCACGGGCCTAAACTTCCTGGCTGCATGGCAATGCTGGGATAGTGATGCCAATCGCTCCAAACGCCTGCATTTCGTCTCGGTCGAGAAATACCCGCTTACCCGCAATGACATGATCCGCGCCCATCAGAGCTGGCCGGAACTCTCGCAATACTCCAAAAAGCTTGCCGATATCTGGCCCCATGAGACCATGCTACCGGGCGTGCATCGGTTTTCCCTGGCGGATGATGCGATCAGCCTCACCCTTCTGATCGGCGATGCGATTGAATGCTGGTCGGGATATGACGGCAAAATTGATTGCTGGTTTCTTGATGGTTTTGCGCCGTCGCGCAATCCTGAGATGTGGCATCCAGACTTGTTTGCAGCGCTTGCCAGTGCCTCTTGCCCAACTGGCGCAAGCCTCGCGACTTATACTGCGGCGCGCATCGCGCGCGACGGACTGGAAAGTGCTGGCTTTGAAATCAACAAGCGCAAAGGGTTTGGCTATAAGCGCGACATGATCACGGCGACGCTTTCTGCGTTTGAAGAAGCTGACAACAAACCGCCAGCGTTCGAGATCGCAGATGATCCATGGTTCAACCTGCCAACGCCCGGAAATTCAAAATCGGTGGCCATCATCGGTGGTGGCCTTGCCGGGGCATCTTGCGCTGATGCCCTAAACGCACGCGGATGTTTCGTGACGCTTTTCGAAAAGGCCGATCAACTGGCAAATGCCGCATCGGGCAATCCAATTGGCATGCTGGAGCCCTATCTGACGGTTGATGACGCCATCATGGGTCGATTTTATGAGGCAGGCTATCGTTTCAGCCATCGCAAGATCAAAAGGCTTGCCGATCAGGGACAGGTAGAGGCCGATTTTTGCGGCGTGATTGATCTTGCCACCAGTGCACGTAAGCGCGAACGGCTGGATGGCCTGATTGCCCGTCTTGGTGACAAAACCGATCTTGTTGAGGCGCTTGATGCAAACCAGGCGTCAGAGCGGTTTGGCCTGGCCTTGCCGGTCGGTGGCGTGTTCTATCCATCAGCGGGATGGGTAAATCCGCCGTCTGTCGTTCAGGCGTTTGCTAGCGGTATAGACATTCACCTATCGAGGACAATCACATGCATCCGTGATTGCGATAAAGGCAAATGCCTGACAGACGAGAACGGCAACGAATACGGTCCGTTTGACGCCGTTATCATTGCTGGCGCCTTGGAGACCCGGACGCTGGATCAGACAAGCTGGCTTTACAGTCATCTTAACCCCGTTCGAGGCCAAATCAGTTACCTGCCAGCAGAGCTTGTCGCAAAAACCGCCGAGCGCGCACGGATTAAATGTGTCCTGAGTCACAAGGGATACATTACGCCAGCCAGAAACGGCGTTCACGTGTTTGGCGCAACCTTCGGCCGCGATGATGCCCGGATTGATCTGCGCGATGATGATCACGATTTTAACGTCAAACAGCTTGCCAAGGTCCTGCCCGATATCGCAGCGAATTTGTCGGCGACGAAGTTAGACGGGCGTGCATCCTTGCGGACCACAACCGCAGATCATTTGCCCGTGATCGGCCCTGCGCCGGATTTCGATGCCTATCTGGCCTCCTATGGCGATATAGACAAAGGCAAAAAAGGCGCCCGATATCCGGATGCGCCCTACCACAAAGACGTGTATATCTGTACCGGCTTCGGGGCGCGCGGCTTGATCGGTGCCCCACTTGCCGCCGAGATTATTGCCAGTGAGATTTGCGACATGCCCCTGCCTCTGGAAAAGGTGCTGATGGATGCCATCCACCCTGCGCGTTTCATCATTCGCGGCCTCAAAAGGCGGCAAATCACAGCATGAAAACACCAAGCGCCGCCGCGGCCTCAACGCCCAGACCAGACAAAGACCCTGATCGCATGAAAACAGCGACCGTACTGGCGCTGTTTTTTTCCGGCCTGTTTCTGATTCAAGGGGTATTTTTGCCATATTGGCCGGTTTGGCTGAAATCACAGGGTTTGTCGGCAGCCGAAATTGGTATTTTGCTGTCGTTGCCCAACTGGGTACGCGTCTTTGCCGATCCTTTGATTGCCCAGCGCGCTGACCGTACCGGTAACCGCAAAACGCCGATGTTATGGCTTGCGGGCATCTATGTGATTTCCATTTTGGCCTTTCCGCTCTCAAGTGACTTCTGGTGGCTTGCTGCCCTTTCAGTGGTTATCGGTTTTACGTTCTCGCCGCTTTTGCCCCTTGGCACCACAATTACGGTGCATGAATGCAAGGCGCGTGAGCTTGATTACGGACGGGTACGGCTTTGGGGATCGCTTGCCTTTATTCTGGCCTCCTATGGCGCAGGCTGGGTTCTTGACAGCACATCGACGGAATGGATCGTCTGGATGCTGTTCGTTGCCGGGATTGTGAATTTTGCCATCACAACCCGCATGCCTGATCCGCAAACGGACCGCCCGTTGCGGTCTGGGTCATCCCTGATTTATCTCCTGCGCAAACCGGTTTTCCTGATCTATCTGGCCTGCATCGGCTTTGCCCAAGGGGCCCATGGCACCTATTACGCATTTGCGTCTGTCCACTGGGAATCGGTTGGTTTTTCCCATGAAATGATCGGTATTTTCTGGTCGATTGGTGTGATTGCGGAAATCGTTCTGTTTGCGGTCGCCGGACGCTTTGTCCGCGGTCGCCACCCGGGCATATTGTTTGCGCTGGGTGCCGCTTCAGGGATTTTGCGATGGATTGTACTGGGCACAAGCGACAATCTATGGTTGATTATTCTTGTCCAGCCTCTTCATGCCATGACATTCGGGATCACGCATTTGGCAGCTGTCAGCTTTATCGCCCGCGCCATACCGCAACAACTTGCGACGTCGGCGCAAAGCCTAATGGCCACCTTATCGATGGGTGTGTTCCTTGGCAGCAGCATCTGGGTTTCCGGACCGCTTTATGAACAGTTTGGGTCTCAGGTTTATTACCTGATGGCGGCTTTCTCTGCGATTGCATTTGGCTTTGCTATCTGGCTATTGCAAAGCTGGCGCGGGGAGGATCAGACCTTTTGCGACGATTGAAACCAGCCAACAAGAAACGACTGAACGCCACATTGAATTCAAAGGGGCCTTTGCAATGACCTCCATGCCGTTCTCTCGCAGAATGCGTCGCTGGAAACTGGGTTTGAAGACCTTGTTTGGCAACGCGCCAGCAGGCTATTTCATTCCATACCGCTATGCCAATGAGACAGCCAACGCCGTTGGACGCCCTACCTACCCGGCGATTGAAAACATGATGGACGGCGCGGCCCCCACCATGAAAGCGTGGCTTACAAAGGCCGCACAATACCATGATGCATTTGCGAGTTTCGGCAACGCCAGCCCGCCAGACCCACGCTGGCAGCAAAGCTGGTTCCCGCGCCTTGACGGCATGATGGCATATGTCTTTACGCGTGAATTTCGCCCTGATCGCATCATTGAAATCGGATCTGGGCATTCAACCAGATTCTATTACCGCGCGATCAAAGACGGCGAACTTGAAACATCATTTCACGCCATCGACCCGGCACCACGTGCCGATATCGCAAAGCTGCCAATCACGGTCGAACGCACCATCGTCCAGAAGGCCGATCCAACGGTGTTCGATACACTGACAGGCGCAGACATCTTGTCCATCGACTCAAGTCATATTCTGATGCCCGGAACAGACGTTGACCTGCTTTTCTCATCGGTCATCCCGGCCCTGCCAAGCGGGGCGATCATTCATATCCACGACATCACCCTGCCTGATGACTATCCGGAAATCTGGCAATGGCGCGGATATAACGAACAACAGGGGGTCGCGGCCCTTCTGGCCGGCGGCGGGTTTGAAATCATGTGGTCAAGCGCATATGCCACGACCCGCATGCGTGATGAGGTTGATCACTCCATAGCCAA
>NZ_DBGS01000031.1:0-7188 GCF_002295455.1 Thalassospira sp. UBA848
GATCTGGCAGGCTCCGGCCTTGCTTGATCGTGTTGACTTCCTGTCTGTTGGTACGAACGATTTGTTGCAGTTCATGTTCGCAGCAGACCGTGGGAACCCGCGGATTGAAGGCCGATACGACACATTATCACCAAGTGTATTTGCATTTATGCGGCAATTGGTGACATTGTGTGATCAGCGGGACGTCCGCCTGACCATTTGTGGTGAGATGGCGGGACGGCCGCTCGAAGCGATGGCCCTCATCGGTTTGGGAATCAAGCGTTTGTCAATGGCACCTGCGTCTGTCGGTCCTGTAAAGGAAATGGTCAGAAGTATGTGCAAGTCTGAAGTTGAACGTTACATCCTTACCGTGATGGATAATCCAACCAGATCGTTGCGATCACGTCTTAAGGCTTTCGCAATAGATCACGGTGTAAAACTTTAAAAACAATCGCTTTTGGTGGGGATATCTGCTAGTTTTATTGCTAGATCGTAACGTGGGGGTGCGGAGTTGGCGATCAAAAAGCGAAAGGAAGATCATTTGGATGACGAAACCCATGGGCGCCTTCGTTTCAGGCCTTTGTCCGGGGATGAGCCATCAAATGATATCGTGATGGACGTAGAGAACAACCAGGTCGGTGGCTACACCGAAGTCGGGAGCTTGCTGAAGGCAACCCGCAATGGTTTGGGGCAATCAGTCGAAGACGTTTGCCGCATGCTACGTATTCGTAGAATTTACATCGAAGCCATCGAAAGCAGTGACTATTCGGCTCTGCCGAACGGTCCTTATGGCCTTGGCTTCGTGAAGGCATATGCTGAACATCTCGGACTGGATGGCGCGGAAATCGCGCGCCGCTTCCGTGAAGAAAGCAACGCGCCAGCTGTACGCAGTGAACTGTCCTTCCCGAAACCGGTTCAGGAAAGCCGGGTGCCGGGTGGTGCCGTTCTTTTGATTGCGGTTATGCTGGGGCTTGGTGCCTATGGTGGCTGGTATTACCTTTCCAGTCAGGGCAAAACCATTGCGGATCTTGTTGATCCGCTGCCCGAACGGCTGGCAAGCTATTCGACAACGGCAAGCGAAGGAACTGCGCCGCGCACGCTTGAAAACGCTGCGGACGCACAGGCCGCCGAGGCCGAAATGGACGCCCCCGCACCCGTCATTTCGGAGCAGGAGCCATCTGTTACCGTCGCACCTGAAAGTGCCGTTGAAGAGTTGCCGGTCGAAGAAACTGCCGTTTCCGAAGCCCCGGTTGAGGAGCTTGCACCAGAAAGCGTAACCGACCTCGCAGAAGCACCTGCAGAGCCCGTTGAAGCGCCTGCTGTCACCGAGGATGTTGTAGAAGCAGTGCCTGAAGCTGCGCCGGTTGCTGAAGAAGCCCGGGTTGTTGCCGAAGTTGCAGAGGCACCTGTTGAAGAGCAGGTCGCGGAAACACCGGCGGCACCCGCAGCGGAAGTTGCATCAGTTCCGGCCGCACCGGAAGTGGATGATGCTGGTGGCGCCCGCGTCTTTGGTGCTGTCAATGTTGACAGCCGTGTAACCATTTCGGCTGTTGAAACCAGTTGGGTTCGTATCCGCGAAGAAGACGGCAATGTCCTTCTGACCCGTATGTTGACCGCTGGCGATACCTATATGGTTCCGAATCGTGATGGCTTGAAACTTGAAGTCGGCAATGCTGGTGCCCTGACGTACAGCATTGACGGTGCAGAAGCCAAGCCGGTCGGTGAATATGGTGCGGTAATCTCGGACTTCTCGCTTGATGTCGGTGATCTTACCCAGACCGAGGAAACCACTGTTCAATAGGTCTGACTGCCCCGAAAGGGTGGTCAAAACAGGCAAATTTCAAAAGGCGATCCGACGGGGTCGCCTTTTTTCGTGACAGCCATGCGAAAACTGGCGGAAAATCTGCTAGCCAACGGTTTCTAATCTGCGTTTGATAAGCTATATACACCCCAAGACATCTAAAACATTTTGGAATCGGAAATGAGCGTCCGCCCATATCGCGATATTGAACGCCGCCAAAGCCGTAAAATCCGTGTCGGGGATGTGGAAGTCGGCGGTGATGCACCTATCTCTGTGCAGTCGATGACCAACACCCTGACCACCGATGTGAACGCGACCGTTGCGCAGATCCATCGACTGGAAGAAGCCGGTGCGGATATCGTTCGTGTGTCCTGCCCGGATCAGGAATCAACGGCTGCGCTGAAAGACATCATCAAACAGGTGCATGTCCCGATCGTTGCCGACATCCATTTCCACTATAAACGGGCCATCGAGGCCGCCGAGGCCGGTGCAGCATGCCTGCGCATCAACCCGGGAAATATCGGGTCAACCGAACGTGTGCGTGAAGTCGTCAAGGCGGCGAAGGATCACGGCTGTTCGATGCGCATTGGTGTGAATGCCGGGTCGCTTGAAAAAGAACTTCTGGAACGTTACGGCGAACCGTGCCCGGAAGCGATGGTCGAAAGTGCGCTTAACCACGCCAAGATCCTTGAAGATCAGGATTTCCGCGAATTCAAGATTTCGGTCAAGGCATCTGACGTGTTCCTTGCCGTTGCGGCCTATTACGGTCTTGCCGAGGCATGCGACTATCCGCTGCATCTCGGTATTACCGAAGCCGGCGGTCTGCGCGGCGGTACGGTAAAATCGTCAATTGGTATGGGCAACCTGTTGTGGGCCGGGATTGGTGATACCTTGCGTGTGTCGCTGTCAGCGGACCCGGTTGAGGAAATCCATGTTGGTTTCGATATCCTGAAATCCCTGGGCCTTCGCACCCGTGGTGTTCAGATCATTTCCTGCCCATCCTGCGCCCGACAGGGATTTAATGTGGTGGAAACCGTCGCCGCCCTTGAAGAACGCCTTGCGCATATTTCGACCCCGATTTCACTGTCGATTATTGGCTGTATCGTTAATGGACCGGGCGAAGCGCGCGAAACCGATATCGGCCTGACCGGTGGCGGTGGTGGAAACCACAAAATGTATATTTCCGGGCGCCCGGATCATAATGTCAGCACGGATAAGATGGTCGATCATATCGTCGAACTGGTCGAAGAACGTGCCGCAAAAATCGAAGCCGAAGAAGCCGCCAAGAAAACCGCGGCGGAATAGCAAGGCTGTATTGGAGACTTTTGGCTTTCCGCCACACCGGCGGAAAGCTATTTTCATGTTCGCATGTGTTTGCGCCGATTGATGTTTCGCGCAAATATCTGGAATTCAAGCTAGATCGGAGACCCAAAGTGGCATCGCTTCAACCCGTCCGTGGCACGCACGACCTTCTGCCGGAACAGAACCGTCTGCAGGATTACATCGCGAATACCGCACGCGAAATCGGCGAGTTGTATGGCTACCATCGCATGACCACGCCGATCTTCGAATTTACCGACGTCTTTGCGCGCACCCTTGGCGATACGTCCGATGTTGTAACCAAGGAAATGTATACCTTTGAGGATCGCGGTGGCGAACAGATTACCCTGCGTCCCGAAGGAACGGCGGGTATTGCGCGTGCCTATATTTCCAACGGCATGCAGCAGATGTCCCCGGTCAAGGTCAGCTATTATGGTCCGATGTTCCGGTATGAACGCCCGCAAAAAGGCCGCCAGCGCCAGTTTCACCAGATCGGTGCCGAGCTGCTTGGCGTTGAACAGGTCGCAGGCGACATCGAGATGATCGGCTATGGTGCGCATATCCTGAAGGCCCTTGGTCTTTGGGACAGCATCACCCTTGAGCTTAACACCCTTGGCGATCCGGAAAGCCGTGCGGCTTATCGCGATGTTCTGGTTGATTACTTCAAGGGGCATTTTGACAATCTGTCAGAAGACAGCCGTTCGCGCCTTGAAAAGAACCCGCTGCGTATTCTGGATTCCAAGGATGAAGGCGATCGCGAACTGGTGGCGAATGCGCCGTTGTTTGCAGAATACCTCAACGAGCATTCCAAGGAATTCTTCAAGGGCCTGACCGAAGGGCTTGGCGATATCGGTATTAATTGCGAGCTGAACCCGCGTCTGGTGCGGGGGCTTGATTACTATTGCCACACCTGTTTCGAATTCACCACCAACACCCTTGGCGCACAGGGCACGGTGATGGCCGGTGGCCGGTATGACGGGCTGATTTCGACCATGGGCGGCCCGCAGACGGCTGGCGTTGGCTGGGCTGCTGGTGTTGAACGCCTGGCCCTGATGGTTGGCGAGGCACCGGCGGGTGCCCGCCCGGTAGCCTTGGTCCCGATGGGGGATGCGGCCGAAGCCAAATGTCGCAACCTTGCGCAGACCTTGCGCGAAGGTGGTGTTGCGGTTGAACTTGGTTATTCCGGCAATATGAAAAAACGCCTGAAGCGCGCGGACAAGGCAAATGCCAAGCTGGCGGTGATCCTTGGAGATGACGAACTTGCAAATGGCGTTGCCCAGCTTCGTGACCTTGATAGCGGCGAGCAGCAGGAAGTCGCGCTTGACCAATTGGCTGATGTGATCGGCAAGAAGTGAGAATGGTGTGACGGACGGGATTTCGCATGAAGATGCCGGGGATTGGCCGCTGGATCGCCTGATGGTGATCGGCACCAATCATCGGCGCTCCAGCGAGGACACCCGAGACCGTCTGTTTATTGAAGAAGCCCGATTGCCCCAATTTCTGGCTGCAATCGAGCAGGCCCGATTGGGGCAGGCCGTTGTCGTCTCGACCTGTAATCGCACCGAAATTCATCTTTTGGCATCCGAGGCCGAGCGTGGCCGCGAACGCCTGATTGATCTGATGTCGCTTTGGGCCGATCTGGATCGTGATCAATTGGCGGCCGAACTTTACATCCGGTCTGGCCGGGATGCGCTTCGACACATGTTCGCGGTCGCGGCGTCACTCGACAGTCTGGTAATTGGCGAGCCCGAGGTTTTCGGGCAGGTCAAGGATGCCCATCGGATCGCGCGTAAACATGATCTTGTCGGGCGCGAGTTGGAACTGGTTTACCAGACCGCCTATGCCATTGCCAAAAAGGTGCGTAATCAGACCGGGATCGGTCAGGGTGTCGTTTCCATCGCAGCGGCTGCGCAATCGGTGGCGCGCGACCTTCATGGTGACCTTGGTGATTGTACCTTGCTGGTTGCCGGTGCTGGCGATATGGGCGAATTGATTGCGGCATCGCTGGCAGAACGGGGAATTGGCCGCATTCTGGTCACAGACCGGTTGACGGCACGTGCGCGACTGGTCGCGCGGCGACTGGATTGCCACTGGTCAGAGATCGGGGACCTTGATCGCCTGCTGGCTGAGGCGGACCTGGTTTTGACGGCGGGTGGATCGCGCCGATATATGATCGACAAGGAACGCGCGCTCGCATCGGTCAAGCGTCGCCGGTTCCGCCCGGTTCTGATGATCGATACGGCTGTTCCCGGCGATATCGACCCGCAGGTCGACGAGATTGATGAAGTGTTCTTTTACCGGATCGAGGATCTGGAAAAAATCGCAGCCGAAGGGCGCGGCGGACGCGAAGAAAAGGCCGATCAGGCCTGGGCACTGATCGAGGCGGAGATTGATGGCTTTGTCCGTGACCGCGCGCAGCGCGCGGCAGTTCCCGCGATTGCCGATCTGCGTAAGCGGTTTGAAGCCGTGCGCACGGAGGCGTTGAACGAAAGCCAGGGCGATGCGGAAAAGGCCACACGGCTTTTGGTTAATCGTCTTTTGCATGCGCCAACACAGGCGTTGAAAGATCTGGCGACGACAACAGACGGCGCAGGCACTGTGGAATGGGTCAAGGCCCAGAAGCTTTTGTCGCGCCTGTTTGAACTTGAAGACAAGCCGCTTGGGGGCGATGGCGCACCCGGCGACCCTGAACAGGAGAATAAAGAGTGAGTTTGGACCTTGGGAAGCTCGAAGGCGTTACACGCCGGTTCGACGAACTCAACGCGCTTCTTTCAAGCGGAGAGCTTGATGGTGATGGCTTTTCAAAGTTGTCGCGCGAACATGCGGAACTGGCACCGGTGGTCGAGGCAATCGAAGCCTATAAAAAGCTGCTGAACGATCTGTCCGAGGCCGAGGAAATCCTGGCGGATCCGGACGGTGATCGCGACATGCGCGAAATGGCCGAAGCCGAAAAATACGATATTCAGGAAAAGCTGCCCGAGGCCGAGCGTCAGATGAAGCTGATGCTGATCCCCAAAGACAGTGCGGATACCAAGAACGCCATCCTTGAAATCCGCGCAGGCACGGGTGGTGAAGAAGCAGCCCTGTTTGCAGCTGATTTGTATCGTATGTATCAGCGCTATGCCGAAGGCCGTGGCTGGAAGTTCGAGCAGATGGATGCCAGTGAAAACGACATTGGCGGCTTCAAGGAAGTGATCGTGAACGTTTCAGGGACCGACGTGTTCGCCCGTCTGAAATTTGAAAGCGGTGTGCATCGCGTTCAGCGTGTTCCGGTGACCGAGGGTGGCGGCCGTATTCACACATCTGCGGCAACGGTTGCTGTTCTGCCAGAGGCCGAGGACGTTGACATCAAGATTGATCCCAAGGATCTGCGTATTGATACCTATCGTTCGCAGGGTGCAGGCGGCCAGCACGTGAACACCACCGACAGTGCGGTCCGCATTACACATATTCCGACCGGTGTTGTCGCCGCCAGCCAGGAAGCAAAATCCCAGCACAAGAACAAAGAAAAAGCGATGAAGATGCTGATGTCGCGTCTTTATGATCAGGAACGCGAAAGCAAGGACAGCGAACGTGCTGCTGACCGTAAATCACAGGTCGGGTCGGGGGATCGTTCGGAACGCATTCGCACCTATAACTTTCCGCAAGGGCGCGTGTCCGATCATCGCATCAACCTGACCCTTTACCGACTGGATGATTTCATTGCCGGTGGTCCTGCGGTTGACGAAATGATTGATGCACTGATCTCTGAAGAGCAGGCGCAAAAGCTTGCCGAAATTGAAAGCTGATCATGTCTTCTGACGCGTCTTCAAACCTTGGCGCCCTGATGGCCGAGGCCGTGACGGCCTTGAGCGAGGCCGGTATTGAAAATGCGCGTATGGATGCGCGCATTTTGCTGGCACGGGCGGCAGGTGTGGATAGTGGCCGGATCAGTGCATGGCCTGAAGATGTCGTTTCTGCAGACAAGGCTGATACGTTTCGCGACATGATTGCGCGTCGCATCGGGCATGAACCGGTGGGACGTATTTTGGGGGAACGTGATTTCTGGCGCCATACCTTCAAATTGTCACCCGAAACGCTTGAGCCGC
>NZ_DBGS01000085.1:0-154 GCF_002295455.1 Thalassospira sp. UBA848
CGTGCAATTGCGTTCTTACGACGGCCGGTTGCATAGGAACGGCCCTGTGCGTCGATCTTCGGCTCCGGCAGGGTGCCTTCTGCAGCTGCAGCAACTTCGCCGCCCTGTGCCAGATCCTTGAGATCTTCAAGAGTTTTGGTGTCGGCCATTATTT
>NZ_DBGS01000085.1:531-13528 GCF_002295455.1 Thalassospira sp. UBA848
TGCGGATGCTCGGTACCAGCATAGACGTGCAGTTTGGAAAGAACCTGGCTGCGCAGCGGGCCACGGGTCATCATACGCTCAACAGCTTTGATGATAACGCGTTCCGGGTGCTCACCGTTCAGGAGCTTGTCCATGGTGCGTTCTTTGATGCCGCCCGGATAACCGGTGTGCCAGTAGAACTTCTTGTTCTGAAGTTTACGGCCAGTCAGTTTGACTTTTTCGGCATTGACGATGACGATGTGATCGCCACAATCCATGTGCGGGGTAAACATCGCTTTGTGTTTACCACGAAGACGGTTGGCAACAACGGCTGCAAGGCGGCCAAGGACGACGTCTTCTGCGTCGACCACGAACCATTTGCGCTCGATGTCGCTCGGTGTCGCAGTGAAGGTTTTCATTATTTCTATACTCGAAAACTGGGTTCCACGGAGGGATTGTTCCCTCGTTGAAAGTCGGCGCATTATGCCAGCATTCAACAGGAAAACAACAGGAATATTTCGTTTTAAATCAATGTCTTATGTTACGCGGTATTATTTTACCACACATAATTGCACTATTTTTCGGCCGGTGGCATGGCATATGTCCCGATGACATGGGCGCACACACTGTCATCAACTGCGGATCGAATATGACATTCTGCAATCAAAAGCCGCCTGCCAGCCTTGAGGATTTTGGCCTCTGCGATCAAATCCCCCGGCTTCGCGCCTGACAGGAAGTGAACCGTGGCTTCTGTCGTTACCGCCAGATCAGCCTTGGGAACCACAAGCCAAGCAACCGCATAAAGCGCGATGTCGGCCAATGCAAAGATGGCAGGCCCTGTTACCACATTGCCCGGTCGCAAGTAACGTTCGTTAAATGGCAAACGCAGAATGGCCGTATCTTCAGACAGACTTTCTGTCACCACCCCCATATCGCCGACAAACGGTACCTTTTGGCGCATGATGGCGTCAAAGTCGGCCGGCGTTACCCCGGTTCGGGTTTCGGAACTGTTCATGACTTGGTTGGTCTCCCCGTTATGACTGATTCTGGTACAGTCATTTTATTACCGGAAGACAGCCTGACATAACGTTTACGTTAACGTCAATAATTTGCGCTACCAAACATGCTTCTTTACCGCATTAGCGCAACATCTAGCGGGTCAAAATCCCCACCACATCGGTATAAATCGCCACCACCACACACAGAATGACAATCGCGACAATCGCCGTTGCCCCGATCCCGGGCAGGTTTTGCGTCATCCATTCACTCATGGACATGCCCTGTGCATTATCGGTTTTGCGCTTGAACCGCGCACGGACGGGACCGCGCGAAAGATCATGCAGCGGCTTGGGTACTTCGTTATTGGATGCCCAGTGATGTCGGTTCTCGGGCAAATAAACAGGCTGTCGGTCTTCCTGACCGGTTTCGTCATACATCATGTGACTTCACAGCGTCATTCGCTGGCTCCTGCAACAAGGGTGAACTCTCATTTCCCCACCTTGATCCCGGCATTTGTTACGCCATGCCATGATCGCGGTGCCCCCGCCTCGGATTATGTCGCTCTGCGTTCCCCCGAACCTTCGCCTTTTCTGTTTGGCAATGCCCGACCAAAAGGTCTTGGGCATCACGTCAGTAATTACCTGTCTGGTATATGGGGATTAAGGCAATCATTCGGCAATAGTTTGGTAACTGTGTTATTTGCCGATAATTGCCGAAAACTCGTTAACTGTCAGAACCAGTACATACCCAACAGCCACAGCCGCAATCATATAGGCTGCCAACCGAGCAATCATCTTGTTCCAGCTCAGTGGTTCTCCGGACTGTTTGCGTCCCCTGGATGCCCGCCCCTTCGACTTTTCCTGCTTTTGCAAAATCGCGCGGCGCTTGGCATCAAGGTCTTCTTGCATCGCCCAGTTCGACTCACTGTCAGGCAGGTTGATGCGTGACTGGCGAACTTCGGCTTCCTTAAGGTCATCCACCCGACCTGTAATATCACCCTGGCCGTCACTGCCCGCGCCATCATCTCGCTCGCGTGCGCGATCCAGAAGCGTTTTCCCGCCATTCAGGCTTTCGATATACTCGTCATATGCACTGCGCTCCTCGGCAATGGCGGCTTGCTGGGCGGCGGCATGGGCCGCAGGGTCCTGACGGGTCGTTTGGGCAATGCCAGACGGGTTGGACGACGTGATGGTCTGCCGGGCCTCGTGCGGCAAGAACATCGATACCAGCCCGCTCGTCTTGTTCTGAACATAGACATGGCGACGCGGTTTGGTTTTGGCTTCCAAAACTCGCTCGGTCTTGGCATCTGCAAGTGCCGCACTGCTGACCAGAAGCGTTGGTTTCGGTCCTGACAAAGCCGGCGGGTTCAAATCATCCTCGATCACTGGATCGGGGATATCATCGCCCTCTTCTTCATCTGGCTCAACTTTGGGTTTGGGCATCAGAAAGGCCGGGATATCAAAGCCGTTCCTTAAAAGTCGCGCACGTGCCTCTGCGCGATACTTTTCAAGATCGCGTTCCATCATGTCCTTGCGGTCAAAACGCTTGATGGGCGTTTCACGCACAGGCTTTGTCACTCTGACGGCTTCCCGGACTTTGCGGGTCGGTACAAAACGACCCGGCGCACGTCCGCGCCGACGCGGTAAGTCTTCGCTCATCCACAACCACTTGCCGAATGAATTTTATCTATCGCGCACAGACACTAGAAAATTCGGCTCATCTCCAGGGTTTTATTTTTAACCCGTTACGTGCAATTCTACTACGGGTTACCGTAATTTAAAAATCAAAAAAAACATCACGTTCATACGTTTCGCCGGGAGAAACACGATGCCTGATACCGCAACCGATATGCCGCTTGTCGCCCGCACAGACCATGATGGGTTTGTCACGATCACCATGAACAACCCGTCACGTCGCAATGCCTTGTCAGGCGCGATGATGACTGCCCTTCAGAAAGCGTTTGAACAGATCGCCAATGAAACCGATATCCGATGTGTCATTCTTGCGGCAGAAGGCCCGGTTTTTTGTGCTGGCCACGATCTTAAGGAAATGCGCGGCATCACCGAATGCGATCAACATGCCAGCCTGTTCAACCAGTGCAGCGAATTGATGATGACGATTGTCAGCCTGCCGCAACCCGTCATCGCGCGGGTGCGCGGGATGGCAACCGCTGCCGGCTGCCAGCTGGTCGCCAGTTGCGATTTGGCGGTTGCCGCCAGCACAGCCAGGTTCGCGACACCCGGTGTGAATATCGGCCTGTTCTGCTCCACGCCGATGGTTGCACTTAGCCGCAATATCGCGCGCAAACATGCCATGCGCATGCTTTTGACCGGCGACCCGATCAATGCCGAAACAGCCTTTTCCATGGGGCTGGTGTCTGATGTGGTCGAAGATGATGATCTTGAAACACGGACCAACGAACTGGCCGCCGGAATCGCCGCCCGATCGGGCATGACCGTGCGACTTGGCAAACAGGCCTTCTACAAACAGATCGAGATGCCGCTTTCGCAGGCCTATTCCTATGCGTCCGATGTGATGACAGCGAACATGCAAAAGCACGATGCCCGCGAAGGGATCGGCGCTTTTGTTGAAAAGCGCCATCCAAGCTGGCGTCACGAATAACCTGCCTCAGACCGCGCTTGGGAATGCATGACCACATTTGCATTTGATCCGCGATCAGGCATTCTAATCAAAGATACCTCAGCTTGGAGATCGTCCCATGTCGTTTGAAATCTGGCTTGCCTTCGCTTTTGCTTGCGCCATTGTTTTGGCCATTCCCGGCCCGACCATCATGCTTGTCGTCAGCTATGCTCTGGGCAAGGGCAAACAAACCGCATGGGCGACCGTCCCGGGCGTCGCACTGGGCGATCTTACAGCCATGACGATCTCGCTGGCGGGTGCCGGGGCGTTGCTTGCCGCCTCGGCAGAGGCGTTTACGGTTCTGAAACTCGTTGGGGCGGCTTATCTGATCTATCTCGGGATCAAGATGTGGCGCGAGAAGCCCGAAGCCCTGCACGACAATCCCGATGCCAAGCGCAACCGTCCGTCGCGCATGTTCCTGCAGGCCTATGTCGTCACCGCACTTAATCCCAAGGGCATCGTATTCTTCATCGCCTTTGTGCCGCAGTTCGTTGCGGCCGGGGACCCGGTTTTACCGCAGTTCATCATCATGACGGCAACCTTTGTCATTCTGGCAGCAATCAATGTGGCGATCTGGGCAATTATGGCCAGTGCTTTGCGTGAACGGTTCCGTCATCCAGCCGCATTGCGTCGCCTGACCCGTATTGGTGGTGGGGTGATGATCGGCGCTGGCTTGCTAACCGCCCTTACCCGCCGCGCGAGTGCTGCGGCCTAAGGCGTCTTACAGCCATCAGATTGGCGAAGAACACGCGCATCGCGCCGTCCTTGCCAAACGGCAGGATCACGACCATGAACATCCCTGCCAGGAACACGTTCCATGCCGGACGCAGCGGCCACATCCATTCAAGATTGGCCGCCACTACCCGTTCGGCCGGAATGCCGGTCGCAAGCGCATACCATGCATACTCGATTCCGACCGTGACCGCCCCGGCCACCACAGCAACAACCGACAACGTCACCGCAGATCGAAGCGACCAGCCACGCCAATGGGCAAAACGATACAGCATCAAACCGACAAACATTCCCGCCATCAGCGTCGCTTCACTCACGTCGACTTTTGACTGCAAAAAGAAATGCACCACGCCAAGGACGGCAATCAGATAGACCAGTTTGTGCAGACGCCCCCATTTCGCGCCCAGTTTACGCATTGCTGATTTGGTCGAGGTCGCGGTCAATACAGCAAGCCCGACAACTGCAACAAAACCGATCGTCAGATAAATCCGCAATGCGATCTCGCTTGCGATCCGGACCGGATCAAGGTTCTGACTGATCGCATACAGCGCAAAATGCACCATGACATAGCAAAACGCCGCCACCCCGATTTGACGACGCACCTGTACCAGTTTTGAAAACCGCGTTATCCGGCGAAGCGGTGTGACCAAAAGCGTGATCAGCAAAATCCGGATGGTCCATTCACCGCTTTCAAGAATGGCTTCCTTGACCGGGATGGTTGCCCCGCCCTCGGCAATCACCGGCCACAACAACACAGTGCCCGGCACCAGAAGCGCGATGAAAACCGCCAGTTTGAAAAATGAAAATCGTCCGGAAGGATCAAGCCATGGATACATTCGAAGCGAACCTGTCAGATTTTGCCAATCCCCCAGTCAAAGCGCATCTGCAAGCAACCGTCACCTAAATTGCCATCAAATTTCCGCGAGTAGAAAGGGTTCAGCATCAGAAACCAGCGCCCTTAACAGGCCCGATGACGCATATCAAAGTTGCGACATGGCCCGGACCATATAACTATCATATGCAGTGACCACCAAAAGCGGATGAAACCGAATGGCCGAATTTACAAATCCTACCGATGCGGAAATCAAGGACCTGCTCGACACGACCAGGACAATCGCCCTTGTAGGTGCCAGCCCAAAACCCGAACGCCCGTCAAACCGTGTGATGAAGTTCCTGCTTGATCATGGTTACAAGGTCATCCCGGTCAATCCCGGTCAGGCGGGCGGCACCATTCATGGTCAGACCGTTGTGGCGCAACTGTCTGATATAGCCGGACCTGTTGATATGGTTGATGTTTTCCGCAACAGCAACGACGCGGCCGGGGTTGTCGATGATGCGATTGCCATTGGCGCCAAATCTGTCTGGATGCAGCTTGGGGTCATTAATCCCGACGCTTTCGCAAAGGCCAAGGCCAATGGCATGGTCGCGGTGATGGATCGCTGCCCCGCCATCGAACTACCTCGCCTGTCGTAAACGTCAGCGTCATCTCATAAAAAAAGCACCGGATGTCCGGTGCTTTTGTTCTTTTTGCGCTGCTGTAGCGGTTTTAGCCGCGTCGGCACTGCGACATCAGATCCGGAACAAGCCCCTGATTGCCGATAAAGACCGGCTGTACGGCGCTGGTCACGGCATACGCCTTTGTCTGTTCGCCAACAATCGAGTCAAAATGACCCGCCGTTTCAAGAACAAGCGACATCACACCGTCTGATTTAAGGCGAAGAGCGGCAAACCCGTTTGCATATTCGGTGCGTGCGCATTCATGCCCCAGAATGGTATCGAAACGCTCGACCAGTACATAGCGTGGATTTTCCACCAAGTCGTTGCGGCCAGACACCGCACTTGGTTTCACACCGCGCTTGGGCACATATTTTGAGAAATGGGTCTGCGACTGAACGATATAGCCATCCGGGAAATACACTGCGACATCCTCTGCCAGCAGAATACGATCCCCGATCACCTGACCGGACCGCAGAAGTTCCTTGATTCGTTTACCCGGAATTTCGCCCGAAAACGCATTAAAGCGCAGGGTTTTTCCATCACCGCGCAAGTCGGCGTAATAACGTTCGAACGGAACAATGGGTGTTTTGTCCGCCGCACGGGCTGCGGGCAAAACGGCGGTAGTCATGACCGCCAGTGTCGCAACTGCAAGAGAAACGCCCCCCGAGCGCTTCGAAAAGACCGACTTGATGGCCCTTAGCATATGTCCCCGCCTCTCACTTAAATCAGGAATACAATTCAGAGATTATTCACATTAATCCCAAATTCAACACCTGTTTCCGCGAAAAATCGCAGCATGGTCAAAAGCACATATAAAAACAACGAGGTGGCATTATGCCACCTCGTTGCCAAAGATTTGGTAAATGTCGGTGATTAGTCGACCGAGATCGTCACACGACGGTTACGCGGCTCACGAACACCATCCGGAGTCGGGATCAAAAGATCGCCTTCACCAACGGCGTCGGTTTCGACCATGTCACGTTTAATACCACGCTCGGTCAGCTCACTAAGCGCTGCTGATGCACGGCGTTCGGACAGACCCAGGTTATAAGCGGCTGAACCCGCTGCGTCGGCGTGACCGACAACAGAGATATCGCCCATCGAGGACGCCCACTGTTCTGCAGCAGCATCAAGAACACGCTCGGAAACCGGGGTGATCGCAGCGCTGTCAAAATCGAAGAAGATGGTGAACAAACGCGGCTCAACAACAGCAACCGGTGCAGCCATCGGCTCCGGCTCTACCGCACGAAGTTCGGCCATTGCTGCTTCAAAGTCTTTCCAGCACTGGCTGATCAGTTCGGTCTGCCAGCCTTCTTCGCTTTCTTCAACCCAGCAGTCATAGCGGGCCTGCGCGACAGCGGCGACAGCCGGCTTTTCTTCGCGCTTGCCATCATCAAGAAGCGCCAGGAGTTCGTCACGAACGACGCGCTTCTGGGCAATTTCTTCATCTGAAAAACGCCAGTTTGCCGGGTCTTCCGGAAGTACAATAGTATCACCGCTTACGCGACCGGCTTTCTTCGCAAAGAAGTCGGCGTCAAAGTAGTCATACCATTCATCAGCTTCACGCTGCGCATAGGCGAGATACTCTTCCTTAAGTGCCATGCCGAAGTCCGTGGTCGGTGCTTCGGAGGAAACCGCAGAAGAAACCGAACTGCTGTAGGTCAGCGGGTTACCGCCATATGGAACAGCAGTGCCAGCGTTATCAACTGTGCTACATGCACTCAGAAGCGCAACGCCCCCAAGAGCAACAAGAATTTTCGGACGAATCTGCATGTCTAACCCCTGTCTTTAGGTTGTTCTTCGAATAACACTTTAACACCAATAATGGTGATATTATGGTCCTTAACGAACGAAAACTTGGTTTGTTCCATACACCTACAAAGAGTTGGTGATTGCATCGTGCTTTTCAAGCACGCTCAAACCTGTAATGCTAATTGTCTCATACAGATGTATGGTTTGCAATCAACACAATTATGACACTGAGCAGACGAGGATCTCATGATCGAAACCGATGTCGCGACCATAACCGAAATGCTGAAAGGGTTTGCCTTGGGCTTTGGCCTCGACCTTCTTGGCGCTGTCCTCATACTTGTTATCGGCTGGTGGATTGCCGGTCGGACTGCGGCTTTGGTCCGCCACTCCCTTAAAAATGCAAAATTCGTCGACTCGACTCTGAAACCGTTGGCAGCAAGCATTGCGCGCTATGCCGTACTGATCTTTGTCATCATCGCCGTGCTCTCGAACTTCGGCGTTGAAACCACCAGCATCATCGCTGTCCTCGGTGCCGCCGGTCTGGCCATCGGCCTTGCGCTTCAAGGTACGCTTTCCAATATCGCGGCTGGTGTCATGATCCTGATCCTGCGCCCGCTCAAGGTCGACGAATTTGTCGAAGCGGGTTCGGTATCGGGTACCGTTGTCGAAATCACGCTGTTTACCACCCTGCTTAAGACGCCGGATGGTGTCTTTATCTCGGCACCGAATTCACAAATCTGGAACAGCGCGATCAAAAACTACTCGCGCAACCCGACCCGTCGTCTCGATATCAAGGTTGGTATTGCTTATGATGATGATGTCGATGCCGCGCTTGACTTCCTCAAAAACCTGGTCGCCTCTGATGAACGTGTTCTCAAGGATCCGGAACCCATGAGCTTCGTCGCCAACCTTGGCGAAAGCTCCGTCGATCTGACGGCACGTGGCTGGGTCGCCACCAGCGAATTCTGGCCGACCTTCTTTGATCTTACCCGCAAATCAAAAACAGAACTCGAAGCCGCTGGCTTCTCTATTCCGTTCCCGCAGCGCGACCTGCACGTTATCGAAAGTGCAGAAACCGCCAGCATTGCAAAACCGGCGGCAAAGGCAGCAACCAAACCCGCAGCAAAAACGGCGGCCAAAAAACCGGCCACCCGTGCGCGGTCAACGGCTGCAAAATCGACGACTGCGAAAAAGACTCCCGCCACCAAAAGCTGATCTTTTTACCAACAACCATCATCTGCAAAGAGGCCCGGTCGGGCCTCTTTTTTTGTCTGCAAGTTCGATCACCTTGTTCCGTGCGGTTGTCTTCTTTGCACGTAGTACCCCGCTGTTACCCGCCAGACTTGCATCAGGCGTATAGTTCCTGCCTTGCCCAAAGGCGGCAAAACAAAACAATCGGGAGGATAAATATGTCTGCGAAAAAAATTCTGATGATCACCGGCGACTATGCCGAAGATTACGAAACCATGGTGCCATTTCAGACGCTTCTGGCGGTTGGCCATCAGGTCGATGCCGTCTGCCCGGATAAAAAGGCCGGCGATACGGTGGCGACCGCGATCCATGATTTCGAAGGTGATCAGACCTATAGCGAAAAGCGCGGCCACAACTTTGCGCTGAACGCCGATTTTGCGACGGCACGCGCGGAAAACTATGACGCGCTGGTCATCCCGGGTGGCCGGGCACCGGAATATCTGCGCCTGAACGAAGATGTCATTCGACTGGTCCGCGACTTCCACGACGCCAACAAGCCGATTGCGGCCGTCTGCCATGGCGCACAGCTTCTTGCAGCGGCTGATATCATCCGGGATCGCAAAGTCTCGGCCTATCCGGCATGTGCACCGGAAGTCAAACTGGGTGGCGGCACCTATGCCGATATTGCCATTGATGAAGCCTGCATCGACGGCAATCTGGTGACGGCTCCGGCATGGCCTGCACATCCGAAATGGATGGCCGCCTTCCTTAAGGTTCTGGGCACTGAAATCAAGTTGTAATATTCAAGCGCCCAAACGTTCATTGCGTTTGGGCGCTATTTGTTTGACCATTGCGCCAAACCAAAAAGAAGACCGCTGGACATCATGTAACAGTGGCACCAACAGGAAAGGCCGTCCAAATGTGTCAGATCTATTCCGGAACCGCCCCCGAACTTTATCAATCTGTCAGTCGATCTGTACGGATCAATGGCGTGGTAACCAGCCTGCGTCTTGAATTGCGCTTTTGGCAGATTCTGGATGAAATCGCCGCGGGCGAAGGTTTCACCACACCACAATTTCTGGGCAAAATTCACGATGAAGTCGTAGCAAAACGTGGCGACATCCCCAATTTTGCGTCACTTGTCCGTGTGATTTGCACCGTCTATCTGGAAAAACAGGCCGGATTGCATGTGCATGTGCCAGACAATGCCACAACATCAGCGATGCACAACTAGGCTGCTGTCAGGGCTGATTGGCCGCACAGACTGGTTCTAGTTCAGCCAGGATGAAAGTTCACGCGTGCTGAACCCGCCGCTGGTCATGATGTTCGGGCTGGTATTGCGCTTTAGGGTTGGCTCGGCCGGCTTGATGATGCTGTTGCGGCGATGCATGCCCGCAGCTGCCCCGAAATCGATCTGCGAACGCCCGACAAGATCGGCCGCCTTGATCTGCGGTCCGGGCGATTTTACCGAGCCGGATGCATTGATCGGCGTTTGCGCAGCTTGGGGCAATTGCTGTTTCTGCTTTGCCTCGTAAATCCAGCGCAGTTCCTGCTTCAGGGTCTGGTATTCCGGCGTATCGGGTGCGGAATTGACCTCATTAACGATCTGAAGCTTTACCATCTGCGGGAAACGATCAAGCCGTTCAAGCAGCATGAATTTCACACTCGGCCGTACCGCGTCGGACCGCATCAGCTTCATCACCAGACGACGATAAATGTCGATACGCAGATTGCCGTTCGAGGCCAGTTCAATAAATTCCTCGACGAATTCGCGGGCTTCCATTTTGCCATCAAGCAATGCACGCAGGTTATCCCCCATCGCCCGGCGATAGGCCTCGCGGATTTCGACCACATGGTTGGACGCACGCGTGCGTACCAGATGGAAGGCTTCCGGGCTAAAGGCATTTTTGGTCAGAAGATTGGCGCAATCGGCGACCAGTTCGTGCTTGGTTGCCTCGGATACGACTTCAAAGACCCCGGTGATCAATTCCTTGCATTTTGCGTGCGGCCCCATGCGAATGGCCGCTGCCAGCGCCATCGGGCTTTCCGGGTCTCTGGTTGCAATCACGGCCAGCGCAAGCGGATCATCATATTGCATCAGGGCAAGATCATTGCTGAGCAAATGTTCCGGCATCAAAAGGCGCTGTTGTTTGGCGGCCCCCATGACAGTAAGCGGCTCGCCCGATAGATAGCTTTCCTTGATGGTCAGGGCATGTTTCAACCCTTCATATGAGATGCCGTGATTGCTGCTCATGGCACTCAATCCTCTTTACGGCCCTTGGATCGCCGGTCCGAGACCAAGCCTTCAAGCCCGCCGCTGTTGCGCCCGGCCCGTGGACGGATACCATGACTGCGTCCTGGGTTCCGTGCGGTCGGCTTCTTCTGCTGTGCGGGGGTCGGTTCACTTTCTTTTTCGGTCTTCGCGCGAGAAACCACCGGCTTCATGTCGCTAAAGAAGTCGATATACCAGTCCATATCAGCTGCGGCCATCGCATAGCGGCCACCAGCTGCAGGGCTTTCGATCGCCGATTCCGGGATGCCGTTGCTGATCTGCAAGACAACTGCCGCCGGCGCGGTCATGCCTGCGCGCCATGCAAGGGCGGTGATCGCCCGGGCACTGCCGGAATCAAGAATTTTGGAAACGGCATTGGCGCGAATTTGCGCATACTGGGCCAGGGCCTGCACCACCAGCGCATCGTCGTTACGCGACAGCGCATCAAGCACATACTGGTCCATCGTCATATTGGCATCGCTGGCCTCAACGACATCGTTCTCGACCATTTCGTTATCGGCAATTTCGATGTCCATCTCGCCATCGCGTGCGGGCATGTGCATCCGGTTTTCGAAACGGGCTTTTTCAATCCGTTGGCGCACAGATTGGCGAAGCGCACGGGCAACCTCGGTGCGCATTCGGCCCTGTTCGACCAGCGTGTCAAACAACGACGCCATAATGAAATGTGCGACACGGCGTTGTGCCTGTCGGGAAATGCGGTTCTGGCCACCCAGAATGTCGTTTTCCGGCACTTTCGGCTTCGCCACCTTGTTCTCGGACAGATGCGGCGTCATCGGCACAACGTTTCGCGGCGCATCATCAGACGACAGCAACCGGTTAAGCAACCCGCCCTTTTCCTTTTCGGCCTGCTGCTCGATCAGGCGCGCTTTGGCTGCGGCCTCAAGCTCGGCACGTTCGCGTTCGGCGGCGGTCTGAACAAACTCGCTGCGACCACGCATGATATCAAGAAAATCGGCGTCGCTCAGAAGTTCGATATAATCGGCAATCGACACACGACCAATCGCCTGAATGTCCTGGCGCAGCCGTGTCGCGGCTTGACGCGTCATATAAGGGGTATGGCCCAGTTCCTGCTCGATCAGTGCAATCACCTGCGGGCGATAACAATCCCCCATATTGGCAATGGCAGCGACGAACTCATCAACCATTTCCAGACGTTCCGACGGGCTAAGGTCGGTCAAATGACGGCGCAAACGCCGCGCGACATCCATGCGCACATCGCTGTCAAAGTCCGGGGCATCCTCGGCTTCATCAAGCGCATCCAATTCGGATGACAGGCGTGCTGCGTGCTCAAGACCCGCCGCATCAGCATTGTTTTCAGAGATATGTTTTCGGGGAATCGCGCGCCCCTGAGCGCGACCTGTTTCAGATCCAAACGTCTCAGGTGCGATGGTACGGACCGTATCTGCAAGATCACGCAGCTTTTCCGAGGCTTTGTCTTCAAGCCCCCCATTGCCCGCATTTTTCTGCCGATTGAACATCCAACTCAGCATTATCGCAGCTATTCCCCTGATCCCATGCCTGGCGGCAGCTCGGCACCGACCCTGTGGTACCTTATTTTTGTGTTTTGTCAGAACAACTTAAACGAAACTGACAACGAAGCGCAACCAGACAAGGCGTCTAAATTTTATAACCCAACTTCAAGGCCCACATCCTTGGACAAAGCCTTGATTACAGACTGACTATCGGCGCAAAGACTCAAAAAAACATTAACGTTACAGGGTGCTGCGCCTGCACCTGCCCCTTACGCGTGAAATATCCATCAACCGCCCGTCCAGTCTGCACAAAACCCGAACGAAAACGGGCGCCCCAAAAGGACGCCCGTCAACCAAAACTCTTGATGTCTTGCGAATTGCCTTAGTTATTACTGACCCACGCAATACGCAGAATGTTCGTCGCACCTGGCGTACCGAACGG
>NZ_DBGS01000085.1:13823-17667 GCF_002295455.1 Thalassospira sp. UBA848
GTCGCACCTGGCGTACCGAACGGCACACCTGCCGTAATGACAAGCGAGTCACCCGGACCAGCAAACTCTTCGCGCTTTGCCACTTCGGTGGCAATCCCCACCATTTCGGCAAAGTTGGTGGCATCACGGGTAAAGACCGGATGCACGCCCCAGCAAAGTGCAAGGCGACGAGCGGTCTGAATACGCGGTGTCAGACCAAGAATGGGAACTTCAGGACGTTCGCGCGCGGCACGGAAGGCCGTTGACCCGGACGATGTATAGTTCACAACCGCTTTGGCACCAATCGTGGTCGCCACCTGACGTGCTGCCGCACTGATCGCATCCGGGGCATTGTGCTCCGGATCCGGGCGGTTGGCATCGCGCATCCGGTAATAAAGCTCGTCCTGTTCGACGCGCACCAGAATCCGGTTCATGATCGATACGGTTTCGATCGGATATTTGCCGACCGCACTTTCGGCCGAAAGCATCACCGCATCGGCACCGTCATAGATCGCCGTTGCAACGTCTGACGCCTCTGCACGGGTCGGTGCCGGGTTGGAAACCATCGAATCAAGCATCTGGGTCGCAACGATCACAGGCTTGCCCGCTTCGCGACATGACTTGATGATCCGCTTCTGCAGAATCGGCACATCTTCTGGCGGGCATTCAACGCCAAGGTCACCGCGGGCCACCATGATCATGTCCGACAGATCGACAATCTCATCAAGATGATCAATGGCCTGCGGTTTTTCGAGTTTCGAAACAATGGCCGCACGGCCCTGAATGATCTTGCGTGCTTCGGCGACATCCTCTGGACGCTGCACGAACGACAGCGCCACGAAATCAACACCCATCTCCAGACCGTAATCAAGGTCTGCACGGTCCTTGTCGGTCAGGGGTGAAAGCGGCAACATCACGTCGGGCAGATTGACACCCTTGCGGTTTGACAGTGGCCCACCGGTGATGACGGTGCATTCTGCGGACTTGTCGTCGCATTTCTCGACACGCATGCGAAGCTTGCCATCATCAAGCAGCAGGTTCGCACCTGGCTTGATCGCGGCATATACTTCCGGATGCGGAAGCGACACACGTTTTTTGTCGCCCGGCGTTTTGTCCATGTCGAATTTGAACTTGTCGCCCGCGGCAAGCACGACCTCATCGTCGGCAAACGTGCCAACACGGATTTTCGGCCCCTGAAGGTCCATCAAAATACCGATTGGGCGCCCGATTTTCTCTTCGACGGCGCGGATCGCTTCAAAACGGGCCAGATGTTCTGAGTGTTCCCCATGCGAGAAGTTCAGGCGGAATACATCCACGCCTGTCTCGACAATTTTCTCGAGGACTTCCGGCTTTGAACTTGCTGGCCCCAGTGTCGCGATGATCTTCGCCTTACGTTGACGGCGCATCGGCTACTACCTCTTGTTATTCGGTTTACACATGAGCCTTCCCGCTTCGGCCTGCATCTGCGGCGAGACGAAAAGGCATCCTGATCTTTTTCTGGGGGTATCCCCTTAATAATCAATCAGCCCCTATTTGAACAGGGACTTTTCATTAAATGCCTTTACAAAAATGTGATTTTTCGCTGGACAATTACAAGAAGCCCCTTCTTTAAAGGAGCCATATCGATAAAACATGCCGGTCATATTCGAGCCTCCGGCTGACCGACCCCTTGGCGCAGACAGGACCCTTTTCATGAGCAAATGGCACCACCGTTTTCTTGGACTTGCAGCCCATATTGCAGACTGGTCAAAAGACCGCAGCACGCAGGTCGGTGCGGTTGTCATCGGCCCGAAAAAGGAAATTCGCGCGGTTGGCTACAACGGCTTTCCGCGCGGGGTCGATGACGAAATCGAAAGCCGCCATCAGCGCCCGGAAAAATACGCCTATACCGAACATGCCGAACGCAACGCGATTTATAACGCCAGTTACACCGGCACGTCGCTTGATGGCTGCGCACTCTATGTCACGCACTTCCCATGCTGCGATTGCGCGCGCGCCATCATTCAGGCTGGCATCGCAGAGGTCTATGTCGACAAGTCCAAGCTGACTGCAGATTTCCTCGAACGCTGGGAACAGGATATGAAAATATCCACCGAAATGTTCGAGGAATCGGGTGTCGCCGTTAAGGTGATTGACGACGAGGGCAACACCAAGCCTATGAAATAAAAACGATCTTCCTCTTTACTCTTGAAAAAAATGCCCAATATTGGGTGTGTTCACACCGGACACGAGCAACAAAAACAAGAAGACGCAAACGTCGTCTGTTTCATATTCCACGCTGGCCCGGGGTCAGTATTTGTCAGATTTCCAGGACCCAACCTTTGCGGTTTGGTCTTGCTGGGAACCAGACAAAGGTATAAGGATTTACAAGTCAGCAACGGGGTATGATTTGCTGCTGTATCCTCCTGAACAGCGACGCATTTCGTGATGATGCTCAGGAACCGAGGCCGGATGAACGCGAAAATAGACTTTAGTAAGATTAGTTTTCTGATCGTTGACGGGGACAAGATTTCAGCTCAGGTGGTCTATGACACGCTCGCCTATTTGGGTGCCAGTCATATACAACGCGTAAAAGCGCCAAACGATGCGTTTGACGTTTTGCGCACTGAGAAGATTGATATTGTGATCTGTGAATGGCGCTTGCGCGGCATGGATGGTCTGGAGTTTCTCGACGTGATGCGCAACTCGACCAATTCACCAAACAGGTTTATTCCGGTGATCATGCTGACGGCACATTCCGAGATGCGCTATGTGACGACGGCACGCGACCTTGGCATTACAGAATTTCTTGCCAAACCATTCAATGCTAAGGCACTTTATAGTCGTTTGGTGTCGGTCATCACGCGTCCACGTGTCTTTGTAAACACGGGAACGTATTTTGGTCCGGATAGACGTCGCAGACAGGTCCAGTTTGATGGTCCTGATCGGAGGAGCCCAGACGAATGACCCATTTTGATTGGGGAAGCGGAGCTGTCGTGAAACCTGAAGAACCAAAGAAAAAAAAGAACGTCCAAATTATCCCCGCCCAAACGGATCTTAAGCGCCGTGCTGTAAATTTCATCAAGGGCTTTGACATCAACCTGTCGCCCGAGCAACTCGAAGAGCTTGAAAAAGTTGTTCAGAAAAGCTCGGAAACCTTTGTCCGTGATATTGGCACCGAGTTGATGGAATGCCGCAAAACCATCATCACTGCCCTTAACGACAAATCCAAACGTCCTGCTGCTGTCGAAGCAGCCGCCGACCTCGCTTATTCGGTAAAGGCGCTGGGTGGTACGTTCCAGTATCCGCTGATGACCCAAATCGCCAAGTCGATGGAAACCTTCATGGCGGACCGAACAACGGCAAACGAAAAGCAGTTGTTGGTCGCACAGCTTCATATCGACTCGCTTTATGTCATTTTGGCTGGTCGCGTCACCGGTTTTGGCTCAAGCGTCGAACAGGCAACTGTCGCCGCCCTTACCAAACTGACCGAACGCTACGAATCCCCACGCGAATAGCTGCTCACTACGCATATTCTGCCGACAAGGCCGCCCGACATAACCAACGGGCTCGGCAACGGTATTGTGCTCCCAACGCTACGCTACACGAAACCACCATTTCGGCTGGCGCATCCCATCAAGCTGACATCTGCGGCAACCCAACCGAACCTTCCCCTTCCGACATCCGTTCAAGGCGAAATCCATCGCCCTCGTGCCACTGATACATGCCAGCAACCCGGAACCCTGACGCACCCAAAGCACCCTTGGTTTCTACCGGCGGAGGAATGATTTCGAAAATTGAATTTCGGGGTCAAAAACCGCTTGCACCACCTGTATGCGACTGCTAAAAACCGCGCCACGCACCATGCGGGTGTAGCTCAGTTGGT
>NZ_DBGS01000085.1:18041-18272 GCF_002295455.1 Thalassospira sp. UBA848
CCTGATTGGGAATGACGTACAAAACAAGCGCCGCGATTTTTCGCTGGCGCTTTTTTGTTTTTGGCATTTTTTCCTGCGACAAAAACACAGTTACCCCCCCCGAATACGGCTATGAAATCACCCTCAAATCAGGGTCGTTTTGCGCTGTCGCACAGGTAAATTTGCCAGGCGTCTTTTTTTTGCAAAAAAGCCCTTGCCAGACCGAACCACCCCTTATATAAACCGCGCCAC
>NZ_DBGS01000012.1:0-23475 GCF_002295455.1 Thalassospira sp. UBA848
CACCTTTGGCGCCACTCACCTTGTCTTGGAAAATGCGCTCACAACCGGCTTCCCGCAAAGCGTCATTTTGCAGGTCAAGATTCTGATCGTCTGTAGATACACGTGCATAGCCGATACGCATGGCGCACCGTCCAGAAAGCCGATTTTGAGGCGCAGAATATTACGTTGATTTCAAGACGCGGTATACAGACAAATTAACAGTTTTCAATCGGAGATTGGAATTCGGGCTTTCATATGTCTGGAAAACGTTCATATGCTAGACATGAATCTTATGGCCCAACGATCAAAATCATCGATATGTCTTTATCTTGGTCGGCGCATTCAGAAACCGAAAAATGCCAACGCTAGCGACCCTACGGCGGCAAGTAGCAGAACCCTGACGATCCCCCAATGAAAACCCAGCAACATAATGCCGCACAAAGCTGAAATCCCAACTGCGAGTAGATCAATTGACGTCATTTCAGGTAGCCAGAAATTGAAAATTCCGGCTTCATATCTCGTCACATTCTTAAAAAATACATGAAGTCCGAACCAGATCGCGAGGTTTAGGATAACCCCGACGACCGCAGATGTGATCATGGCAAGTGCATTTTTTAGCCTCGGCCGGGATGCGATCCAGTCGATATAGGGGGCGCCCGCGAATATCCAGAGAAAGCAGGGAACGAAGGTAACCCAGACCGTAAGAGCAGCCCCAAGAAATCCGGAAATCATTCCACCTTCACGATAGGCAGCCAGGAACCCTACAAATTCTGTCACCAGAATAAGCGGCCCCGGTGTTGTTTCGGCAAGACCAAGCCCGTCCATCATTTCACCGGGCAACAGCCAGCCAAAACTGTTCACCACATCCTGTGCCATATAGGCGAGAACCGCATAGGCTCCACCAAAGGTTACGACAGCCAGTTTGGAGAAAAACATCCCGAGCTCAGGCAAAACCGCCGATTGGCTGAGCCCAAAGGCTGCCAAAACCGGAATCCACCAGATCAGCCCCCAAATCACGATGGTCTGCAGTGTTCCCGAAAACGACAGGGTGGATGGCATGCTATCGTGGTCCGCTTTGGGGGCATGACCGGTTGAAGAAACAGCAACCCCGTAAAGGGCTGCACACACTACAATCAGCGGAAAGGGAACGGCAAAAGCCGAAATGGCAATATAGGCCAGCCCAGCAACTACCCAGTTTTCTCTGTGCCGCAAGGCACGCCGCGAAATGCGCAGCAATGCTTCTAGCACAATAATCACCACGGCGGCTTTCACACCAAGGAACAGTGCGGTTGTAACCGGCTGGTTGCCAAACAGCGCATAAACAATGGAAAGAGCAAGAATGACAAGGGTGCCCGGAATGATAAATAGAAGCCCTGCTGCCAAGCCGCCAATTGTTCCATGCAGTTTCCAGCCTGCGTAGGTAGCAAGCTGCATGGCTTCGGGACCGGGAAGCAACATGCAGAAACCCAGCGCATCGAGATACTGTTTTTCTGTCAGCCAGCCACGCTCATCAACGACCTCGCGATGCATGAGCGATATTTGCGCGGCAGGTCCCCCGAAAGACAAAAGGCCTATGCGCGCCCAGACTTTCAATGCTTCGGAAAAGGTTGGGGACAATTGTTGCGGCTTCAGGTTCTCCAATTTTCAGCACTTTCCTGAAGTTGTTATCAAACTGCCTCTTGTCGAGGTATTGCGGATCGTAGCACCAGAACAGAAAAACTGCAGCGTAGATAATCAACTCTGCTGTCGGCCTGTCTGTTTAAGGCCATCGGGAATGGATTTCATCGATTACATAAGGATGGCGATGGCTGCGCGCACCTTGCAAATGCGGATGGTCTGCAGGGAGATCATCATGGCTGTGTTCGATTTCGTCGCTGTCGCTCGCAGGCCAGAACAGGGTTCCGGCCAGTGTCGCGAGCAGGGCGATTGCGCCAAAAAGCACCAGACCCGCCTGAAATCCGTATTGCGAAACAAACCAGCCAGCCAGCGGATAGGTCACAAGCCAGCAGGCATGAGACAGGGCAAACTGGGCGGCAAAAATCGATGGCCGATCCCGGTCATGGGCGGATTTGCGCAACAGGCGTCCCGAAGGTGTCTGGGTTGCGGAATAGCCAAAGCCGGTAATGAACCAGACAATCAGAAGAACCGGCCATACCAGTTCGCCCATCAGGAGAAATGACGCCAGACCGGCAAAGGCCAGTGTTCCCAGTAGCGCACCGGCAATCATTACGGTGCGTTCTCGGGTCCGAGCAAGAATACCCGGCAGAATCAGAGCCGCCAGCATCGAACCGGCACCAAACGTCCCAAGGGTGATGGCAACCGCGCTGTCGCCAAGCGCAAGCGTGTCACGGACAACGATAATCGTATTGACCAGTATCTGGGCACCAAGGGCCGCGACCGCCATATTGATCGCCATCAATCCGCGCAGGCGCGGTGTCCGGGTAAAGATGCGTACCCCGCGCAACAAACGTTTTGCAAAGCTGTCGGTGGGGGACGTGGCCGGTGCAGGCAGGCTGACGCCGAGGATAAGGGCGGCTGACAGGGCAAACCCGGCCGATGTCCCAGCAAAAAGCGCATTAAACGACATCACAGCCAGCAGCAATGTCGCGATCAGCGGGCTGATCAGGTTTTCAAGATCATAGGCCAGCCGGGACAGGGACAGCGCCTTGGTATAACGTTCCTCGTCGGTCAGGATTTCCGGAATGGTGGCCTGAAATGTCGGGGTAAAAGCGGCAGATGCACTTTGCAACAGAAAAATCAGCACGTAAATCTGCCAGATTTCGGTGACAAACGGCAGCATGGCGGCGATCAGCACACGAAAAAGATCCAACCCGATCAGAACCGGGCGGCGCGGCAGCGGGGCGACCAGTGCCGCAGCAAAGGGGGAAACCCCGACATAGGCAATCATTTTAATGGCAAAGGCCGTGCCAAGAACCATCCCGGCATCCGATCCGGCAAGATCAAATGCCAGAAGCGACAGGCCGACCGTTGCAAGCCCGGTGCCGAGCAGCGATGAAATCTGGGCCAGGAACAAATTGCGATAGCGACGATCCGAAAGCACGGAAAGCATGGGGAACCTCGGAAAGGTGGGGGCTCACAGGTATTTTGCAATCTTTTTGAACCCGTCGAGCGATGCGGGACTGGCGGCGGGGGCATCGGCGAAGGCCGTGTCGAGGCAATGGTCGATATGATCCTGTATCAGGATGCGTTTGGCTTGCGAGATGGCCTTTTCAACGGCGTGAATCTGCTGGGCGATATCCTCGCACGGGCGGCCTTCTTCGATCATTGAAATGACACTATGCAAATGGCCGTCGGCGCGCTTTAATCGCTTGACGATGTCAGGATGGGTTGCGTGTGGAACGTATTCTGTCATATAGAAGAACCTATCCCCCCCAGGGGGGTAAATCAAGTGACCAACGCGCCACAGATTTCTGGAGAGGCAGGACAAAACTGTGACAGGGTTGATGTACCGGGGAATGATGCGGCTTGTTGTGGTTGCGGGGATGCTTGTGGCATTCATCGCACAGCAGAATCATCATTTGCCATCGGGTTTTCCTGTTTCGGAAGCATCGCCCGCGCAGTTGCTTGAAATCCTTGATCACGGTCACAGCCATGAACTCGATATTGTCGATAGTGGCGATAATGCCGGATGCACATCCCATGATCTTGTTGATCATGATCATCCCCCGGCCATTCTGGCAGACCGCGAAATCATGTCGCGCATACTGTATCGCTGTGGCTGGTCGCGGGTGGAACTGACAGCACGGGACATCCCGCCCGGACAGGATATTCGCCCTCCCATCGTGTGAGAAGCCATTCGAGTACTCGATACAGTCTTCACGATGAAAGTTTTATCATGCACGGTTTTCGAACTGCTGCGCACGGGGTTGCGGACTTTGTCCCGCCGCGTCTTGCGACAGTATGTCTTGCGTTCGTGCTGCTGGTTCTGGCAGCGACGGATGCGCTGGCCCATGCCGTCACCGAAGGTGACAAGGGCTATATCATGGAAATCAGCGGTATCAATCTGATCCCGTTTGTCTATCTGGGAGCCAAGCACATGGTGACCGGATATGATCATCTTCTGTTTCTGTTTGGTGTGATCTTTTTCCTTTACCGGATGAAGCATATCGCCATCTATGTCAGCCTGTTTGCCGTCGGCCATTCGACGACAATGTTGCTCGGCGTCTTTTTTGACTGGAATGTCAGTTCCTATCTGATTGACGCGATCATCGGTTTGTCGGTGGTTTACAAGGCACTTGATAATCTTGGTGCGTTTCAGCGGTGGTTCGGTTTTCAACCCGACACAAAGATCGCCACACTGGTTTTCGGGTTCTTTCACGGGCTGGGTCTTGCGACCAAAATCCTTGAATATGACATCGCGCCCGATGGGCTTCTTCCCAATCTGATTGCCTTCAATATCGGGGTCGAACTGGGCCAGTTGATTGCGTTGGCAATGATCCTGATTTTCATGGGTTTCTGGCGCAGGACCGAAGGGTTCTGGCGTCATGCCTATACGGCCAATGTCGCGATGATGTCAGCGGGTTTCATGCTGATCGGCTATCAGATGACCGGCTATTTTGTTGCCTGACAAAACGGAGTTTGAACAATGTATAATGCCAATAAACCCAATCTTGACGAGCTTCCAAGCAGCGCACAGTTGATCCGCTCGACCATTGTTGCGGCACTTGTTGCCGTCGTTGTGCTGGTGACGGTCATTCTTCCGGCTGAATACGGGATCGACCCGACCCGGATTGGTGGCGCTCTTGGCCTGACCGAGATGGGTGAAATCAAGACCCAGCTTGCCGAAGAAGCCGAGGCCGACCGCCAGATGCAATACGAGTTGCAGAATCTTCAGCCCGGCAAGGACCAGTCGAGCCTGTTTGAAATCCTTGCCGGTCTGTTCATTTCCAGCGCACAGGCACAGACAGCGGGCGATGGATGGAAAGACACCATCAGCTTTACCCTGACGCCAGGACAGGGTGCCGAATACAAGCTCGTCATGGAAGAAGGCGCGGTTGCCCCGTTCAAATGGGTTGTCGAGGGCGGTGCCGTAAATTTCGACCTTCACGGGGATGGAACCGGCGGGCAATCCGTCAGCTATGAAAAAGGTCGGGCGATCCCCGAGGACGAAGGTGAGATCACCGCACGTTTCACCGGATATCACGGCTGGTTCTGGCGTAATCGCGGTGAAAATGACGTGACCGTCACTTTGCAAGTTGGCGGAAACTACAGCGAACTGAAACGAACCTACTAACACATGCCTTTCCCCCTTGTGCATTGTATGTGCAAGGGGGAAAGGGGGATATTTTAGTTGGCACGTAATGTGATTTCACAGCGATGATTGCAATCAGCTGGCAGATAATCTGATCTTACTCGCAACTAATGTGATTTTCGCTGCGGCGATAAGATCACATAATCAGATCCGAAAAGCGCGATAAGTGCGAGTTCGGTTTCCGATAAGTGCAAGTCTCTATAGGTAATGAGGGTTTGCAAGCAAGGCGCGACCCATCATAACGATGTCGAGCTGTTTATCCGCAATCGCTTTGTTCGCATCATTTGGCGCATCAAGCAACCAAGCGGAACCAACCGCGATCCCTGCTTCTGATCTAATGCGCGAAGCAAAGGGAACCAAGAAGGCAGGCCCCCATGGCACATTGCCCACAGGTGCCGAGAATCCCATACTGGTGCTAACAAAATCGAGCCCTGATATCTTGAACTGCTTTATGAGCGCGATCGACTGAGCCAGGGTTTCCTCATCGTGCCCGTCAAATTCCACGACACCAAATCGAACTGTTAATGGCAGATTTTCTGGCCACACTTCCCGAACAGCTTCCAGCGTCTCAAGGAGGAAACGGTTCCTTCCAGCCTGATTTCCACCGTACAAGTCGGTGCGCTGATTGGCATAACCAGAATAGAAACTGGAAGCGAGATAGCCATGAGCGAAATGGAGTTCCAACCATTCGAAACCGGCATCTCTCGCCCGCAGTGCAGCCGAAACGAAATCCGCTTTTACACTGTTAATGTCAGCCAGTGTCATCTCCTTCGGAATTTTGGAGAGCGCTCCACCGAAGGCGATTGGCGATGGTGCAATAGTCTCCCAGCCTCGAGGATCTTCAGCGCCAATGTGATCATCTCCTTCCCAAGGAAGGTTGGCGCTTGCTTTGCGACCAGCATGCCCGATCTGTATCCCCGGCACAGAACCCGCAGATTTGATCGATGCCGCGATCTGGCTCATGCCATCTATCTGCTCATCATTCCAAAGCCCCGTGCAGCCTGGGGTTATTCGGCCCTCGGGTGATACAGCGGTCGCTTCAACAATAACAAGAGCCGCTCCGCCTCGCGCCAGACTGGCATAGTGCGCAATGTGCCAGTCATTCACAAAGCCGTCTCGCGCCTGATATTGGCACATTGGTGCAACAGCAATACGGTTACGAAGGCTTACATCCTTCAATTTATACGGCGTAAATAGTGCGGACATTCTTGTTACCCTAGGTTCGTGGATAGCTTCAGGCATCAGCCCCGGCCAATTTATCCCTGCTCAAGACAACTGATTTTTCTCAGAATACTAAACTACGAGATTTGTATTAGGTCCGTTTGCGGCAACACATTGTTCCCAATTCCATACTCGTGAGTCTGATAATTATTTTATATACTCTAGAGTCTGTTAATTATTACATTGAGGAAAAGAACATTATGCCAGACATCGTTGCCCTGATATTGGACAATCAATTTACTCTGATTGCAGCGAGGGTCCTTTTGACCCTGCTCTTTTGGATGGCTGGTTTTTACGGAGTGTTTAATTTTTCCATGGTGCTGAAAGAGATGGAAGAGGCCGGACTGCGACACCCAAAAACCAGTGCCGTTGCGACAATTATATGCCAGCTAGTCGGATCTGCCCTGCTAATCACCAACCTTTATGGGCTTGGTTGGCTGGGAGCAGGGGCTTTGGGTGTGTTTACCCTTCTGTCCATTCCGCTGGGCCACCCCTTTTGGAAGTTCGAGGAACCGCGTAAGACTCATGAGTTTCAGATTGCGCTGGAACATGTGACTGTTGTTGGCGGCCTTCTTACGGCAGCCATTCTTACTTATAAAATTGATTGAGGATTAAGCTGTGTCCCAGCTAGCCGGCAAGACACCAAAGCGTCAAAGAGGCCGCCCGAAGGATGAAGCCAAGGCAATCGCACTTCTTGATGCTGCACGCCATTTGCTTTTGACCAAAGGGCTGGATGTCACTCTTGAAGAAATTTCGATCTGTGCAAATGTATCAAGAGCAACAATCTACTCAAGATTTGAGAGCAAAGAGGACTTGATTGAAGCAGTAATCCGGCGGGAGTCCGACCTCACGATCACCGATGAGGAATTCCAGTTATCAGAGAATCTACCGGTCAAGGAAGCACTGATTGCTTTCGGCACTCGCTATCTCAACTTTATCAACGGGCGCGAGCTACATGGGTGGGACAGACTAATTTCTTCTGCATCCGCAGCCCATCCAGAGTTGCCGCGCAAATTTTTTGATGCAGGCCCGGGAAGAGGACAACAGATGCTTGTTGATATCATTTCGAAGGCCGCGTCCCGAAACGAGTTATGCTCATTGGATGCTGTTACCGCAGCAGACGAGCTGACAGGCCTTTGGATGGGGCTTTCGAATCTTGAAATAAAGCTCGGGGCCAGAGAACCATTCACACAGGTAGAAATTGAACAAAAGGTAGCACGGGGAGTGACGCTGTTTCTAAAAATTTATGGACCTGATTGCATTGCTATGTAGCAATCAACAATGGCTGCTCTCAAGTGTGAGAGATATTCACTCATTTTGAAACTCATCCAAAAACTTCGCGGTTCTGACAAATTTGGAATAAGCCAAAGGAAAGCTGGCTGCGGGGATCTAGTGGAAAAAATTTCACGACGAGAACCACCCCGCAACCAAAAGATTTATTTTGAAGCAGAACCCTACAGATATTTCTTGGGCATAATCATATGAATACCCTTTACAATATCTACGAGCTGCGTGACATGCAAATCAGCCACCAGACTGCACAACATATATGCTTGGTTACGGTTTAGCTCCGACCGTTCCGTTACCAGTCGAACCATTTCTCGCACGGCCTGTCGCGCAGCTTCATCAAGGTCTGTATTCAGACCCATTGAAATCAGTTGCTCATTTGTCTCAGCAAACGGCTGCTTAATATTCATGTCCTTTCGGACCGTTAGACGAAACTTGCCATTCAAGGCCGTTTCCAGAGCTGTAATACAGACCTCCCCATGGCCCTGACAGCCATGACCGTCGCCTGCCGAGAACAGAGCGCCTTCATTAAAGACCGGCAAATAAAGTGTCGAACCAGGACGCAGATCTTTGTTGTCCATATTACCACCAAAAGCACGCGGCTCTGGGGAACCAACACGACCCCATTCCTTCGGTGGAGCAACACCCATGATACCGAAGAACGGATCCAAAGGTACACTAGTTCCCCAAGGCAAGGTCGCAACACCCTTTACCCGATCAATCATCAGATGGATACGCTCGTAATCCGTGAACTCCTCCGGCAGCGTACCCAACATCGGCAGGATTGCAGCAAACCCCCAATCCTGTCGCGGTTCCGCTTCCAGAATATCGACCTGCAACGTGTCACCGGGTTCAGCCCCATTAACATAAATTGGACCGGTCATTACATGCGGACCGACTGGACCCGCCACAACCTTGCTGCCATCGCCACCCGGAGTAAGCGCCTCCATGGCAGCTTTATGGTCGTCGGTTACAAGGCTGGAGTCTGGCGGCAAATCCTCAGGGAAACATGCCGTCAGCGTATGCAGCATAACAGTTTCACCTGAATTGATCTCAGCGACGGGCGGCGTATCCGCATCGAAATACCCCCAAAACAGGTTTTCCGGAGTTGCCTTCACTTCAATCATAAAACGATACTCTCTGTTAAGGTTAAAAATAGATCAAATGGAAATGAAGCTTTTGATCCTGCTTTCTTCCATCTCTTCGTTCGTACCTTTGTCGACAACCTCGCCCCGCGACAGAATGAGGTATTCGTCGGCTAGTCGATGGGCGAATTCGAAATATTGCTCGACAACCAAGATCGACATCTTGTCCTTCAATGCGAAGATCACATCCTCGATCCGTTGCACGATGTTGGGCTGAATACCTTCTGTTGGTTCATCAAGAATCAACAAAGATGGTCGAGACGCCAGCGCACGTCCGATGCTTAGCTGCTGTTGCTGCCCGCCCGACAAATCACCGCCACGCCGGTTCCACATTTCGCCTAACACGGGAAACAGCTCGGTCATCTCATCCGCAATCGCATCGCGCTCACCAGCCGATGAGACATGCATGGCAATTTCAAGATTTTCGCGGACTGTGAGATTACCAAATATCTCCCGTCCCTGAGGCACATAACCAAGCCCTGACAAAACACGCCGATGGGACGGTGCCTGTGTAATGTCTCTGCCAGCGTAAACCATCGACCCTGATGTCGCGGGCAACAGCCCCATCAGACATTTCAGTAAAGTGGTTTTGCCCGCGCCATTCCGACCTAAAACAGCCAGGCATCCGCGATCTGGAATCTCAAAGGTTAGATCGCGCAAAATATGACTGCTTCCGTAATGTTGATTCAAAGAATCTACGACCAATTTCATATTAACGCCCCAAATACACGTCACGAACCTGCGGATCTGACTTCACTTTTTCCATAGACCCTTCGATCAGCACACGTCCTTCGTGTAGCACCGTGATCACATCAGCAATTTTTTCGACAAAGCTCATATCGTGCTCGATAACAACAACGGCGCGATCCGGCGAACGCAGAGAAGAAACAAGCTCCACCGTACGCTCTGTCTCTTCGTCGCTCATGCCAGCAACAGGTTCGTCAAGCAAAAGAACCTTAGGCTCCTGTAGAAGCAACATGCCGATTTCTAACCATTGCTTTTCACCATGCGATAAGACGCCTGCTGGCCGATCAACAAGGTCTTTCATGCCGATCGTTTCCAACACCTGCTCCATACGATCCTTCTCGTCGGATGATGGTGAACGGAACATTTCGTTTATTGTACCTGCATCACTGTTGCGGAGTGCCAGGCGCAGATTGTTTGCAACGCTCAGTGCTTCAAAAATGCTGGGCTTTTGAAATTTCCTGCCAACGCCTGCCAACGCCACTTTCACGTCTGACATTGCCAGCAAATCAACCTTGCTGTTTAGCGCAACAACTCCATCATCGGGGCGCGTCTTGCCAGTGATGATATCGAGCAACGTTGTCTTTCCCGCACCGTTCGGACCAATAATTGCACGGACCTCACCGTACTTGATGAGCATCGAAAGACCGTCGATAGCACGCATCGAACCAAACGATACTGATAACCCATCAATATAAAGTGCGACGGCGCTCATATCTTTCGCCCCCCCAACATCCTCACCCTCGAGAGGCCGGTCTTGAACACCTCAGGAGTTCCGTAAACGCCATTTGGCAGGAATACGACGACAGCCAGCACCAAAGCAGATAGGATAAATGGCCATAAGTCAGGGACGAAAGCTGTCAGCCAGAACTTCAGTGCGGTAATTGCAACAGCCCCCAAGAACGCGCCGACCAGAGTTCCTCTACCACCCACAATTACCCATACGGCAATTTCAACGGACAGTTCCGGCGACAACACCCGGGGATTGATAATCCCGACTTGCGGCACATACAATGCCCCCGCAATCGCTGCCAGCACTGCCGACAGACACCATGCAAGCAACTTGACCCATATGGTTTCGTAGCCGAGAAAACGCAGCCGAGGCTCGTCGTCGCGGATTGCCATCAACATGTGTCCGAAGCGCGAGCGCACCAGAATGTTAAGGCCAAATATAGCAATCGCAGCAATCATGATTGTAGATGCACACAACACTGCGACCACAACCGGGTCCGACAACGAACTGCCGAAAATCGAAACGAAGCCGGTCATGCCATTATTGCCACCGAACCCGGTATCGTTTCGGAAAAACAACAGCATCGCGACATAAACTAGCGCCTGGGTGATAATTGCAAAATACACCCCGGTAACGCGTGATCTGAATGATATCGCGCCGAAAATGGCTGAGACCAGTACAGCAACAACAATGATGAGACCTACTATATAGTAGATGTTTTCCATCAACGCGTAATAGACAGGCAGGTCTTCCCATCCCATGAACAACATGAAATCTGGCGGCGTCCCGGTCGCCAGGAAGGCCACCTTGACCATATGCATGGCAATCAGATACCCGCCAATGGCGAAATAAAGACCATGCCCAAGGCTAAGGATCCCCCCAAAGCCCCACACAAGATCCAAAGCGATCGCCAGCAAACCGAACGCTGCGGCCTGGCCGATCATATTCATGGCATAGACGGACAACCCACTACCACTAATGCCCGAAACAAGCACCACAACAGCAATACCTGCCAATACCGCAGCAACCGCTGGGGCTGAACCATTAAGCATAAGCGGCCGCCCGCTACCTGAAATAAAGCTTTCCAGTGACGTCATTTCCGCCCCTTTACTGCGAAGATGCCTTGCGGCCTAAACTGGATGAAAACAATGATCATCAACAAGACGATGACTTTCGCAGCAACCGCCCCGTAAATTGGCTCAATGACAATATTGATCTGACCAATCGTTAGAGCCGAAATCAGTGTTCCGGCAACGTTACCAACCCCGCCGAGGACAACGACCATGAATGAGTCGACAATGAAGTTGGTCCCCATGGTTGGATTAACACTGTAGATCGGCGTCAATACGAGGCCAGCCAACCCGGCTAGTCCGGAGCCAAGGCCAAAACTGATGGAGTCAATGCGCCGCGATGAAACACCAACGCAACTTGCCATGGCACGATTTTCCGTAACCCCACGGATGTAAAGTCCCCAGCGGGTCTTGTGTACAAGCAACAGAACTGAAATCAGAACAGCCGCAGAAAAACCGATCGCAAAGAGGCGGCTCCAGGTGATGATAAAGTCTGCGGTAACCCGCACACCACCAGACAGAAACGATGGAACAATGAATTCAAGGTTCTGAGTGCCGAATGCCACACGAACCAAGTTGATCAGAAACAGGCTGATGGCCCATGTCGCGAGCAAGGTCATCAGTGGACGGCCATAAAGATGCCGGATAACCGTCACCTCTAGGATCATACCGACGGCAGCCGTCACAAGAAAAGCAACCGGGATTGAAATCACCAAGTACCAGTCCAACAATCCTGGCGCCCACAACCTGAGGACCTCTTGAACCATGAAGGTTGCGTAAGACCCGACCATGATGAATTCACCTTGGGCCAAATTGATGACCCCCATCAGGCCGAAGATAATCGCCAACCCTAACGACGCCATAAACAGAATGCTTGCATAACTAAGTCCACTAAATAAAACAGCGCCGATATTACCTATCTGAATCCACGTACCGACCTCATCAATGGCAACCTCCAAGGCGCGCACCAAACGCGGATCGCTATCCGCGAAACCGTCACGCTGCTGGAGGTTAATCAAAGCTGTCCTATTGCGTTCAGTGGGGATGTCGGCAATTGCTTCGATAGCCTGAATGCGCGTATCCACATCTGCCACATCATCGGACTGCAGTATCTTTAGCGACTGCACGACCTTCAACCGGTCCCGCAAATCAGGATCGACAACACCATCCAGCGCAAGGGCCAAAACAGTTGCATCGACATAATCGTAGCGTTTTTCGAGAACACTAACGGCATCACCAGCATTGGGGCCCGCCGGGTTTTCGATGAGACTCAATAAGCTGGCCGCTACATTCAAGTTCGCCCGGACCTTGAGGTTTACAAAAGGTGCGCGAGGAGGTTTACCATCTATCGTAACCACCGACATAGTGACGGGATCCAAATACCCGGCTTCAGTCTCCAGCAGGCTTTCGCCGTCCTTTGAACACAATAATTCTTTTGCGCCGAGCGCATTGATAATTGTCCCCGCCCAATCGGCGGCTTCGCGTTTTGATGCGACTTCTGCAAGCAACACATCAACTGCCCGCGTTGTCGATGACGTCTCGCCACTACATAATCCAGTTACGACGTTCGCACGATTATAGGTCACTGTTTGCGCATTGACCGGGACTACCCTGAACGTCGCAATTCCGATCACAACCATAATCGCAACAGCCCTGCATAAGGCTTTAAGCTGACACATATTGAAGGCTACCACTTGATAGTTGACGCCTCTAGACAGCGGAGTACCGCTGTCTAGAGAGTATACAAAGTCCCTTAAACGTAAGGGCTGAACGGAACGGGTTTCGGCGTCCCTTCTGATTGCCAAAGCACGTCAAAGCCCTGATCCGCATTCACAGAGCCGATGAAGACCCCACGCGAGACGTAGGTATTTTCACTACCCATCGAAATGTCGTATCCCGACGGACATTCAAACGTGAGACCATTGGATGCTGCACGCACCGCATCCACGTCTGTGGTGCCCGCCTTGTCACACGCACGCGCCCAAAGATGCACCCCGTCGTAGGCCGAAACCATAGGGTCGATAACGACATTGTTCTTGTATGGTAGTCCATTGGAATTTACGTGCTGCTTCCAGCGATCCTTGAACTCATCATTCTTGTCAGACTGCGCATTTTGCAGATATGCCCAGCAGTTCAAGTGACCAACCATCGGCTGCGTATCGAGCCCCTCAAGATCAGCTTCCAGAACATCAAGACCCAAGACAGGAATGTCAGTCGCCGTAATGCCCTGGTTAATGATTTCCTTGAAGAAAGCAGGGATTGATGAACCCACAGTGGTAAGAATGATCACTGGCTGGCCACCTGGTTCGCTGGCAAATTTGCGAATATCGTTCACAAGGGTTTGGAAGTTTGAGAAACCGAACGGCACGTATTCTTCACGCCAGCTATCAGCAGTGATACCCTTGGACTCGAAATAACCTTTGCAAATCTTGTTAATTGTGCGCGGCCAGACGTAATCCGAACCCAGCATATAGAACCGCTTCGCATTGCCACCATCTTCACTCATCAAGTAATCGATTGCTGGCAACACTGAACTCGCAGGTGGTGAATTCAAGTACACGACGTTCTTGGAGTTTTCTTCCCCCTCAAAGTGCAAAGGGTAATAAAGCAAACCGTTATTCTGCTCCACCACCGGCAATACCGATTTACGTGAAACCGACGTCCAGCAACCAAACAGGCTGGCAACCTTTTCCTGTTGGAGCATCTGCCTGCTGAGCTGGGCATAAAGCGGCCAATCCGACGCCGGATCCGAAATCAATGCTTCGACCTGCTTACCGAGTACACCGCCTTTGCCATTAATCTCGTCGACGGCCATTTTAACAACTTCGTTCAAACGGCCTTCCACGTTAGCCATTGTGCCAGAAGAAGAAAAAAGGCAACCGATCTTTATTGCTTCCGATGCATTGGCCTTGCCGATAATAGATGGCATAGCCATCAAACTAGCTGCCGCTGCCGATGTCTTAAGGAAAGTTCTGCGCTTCATCATGACCTCACTACCGTGTTTGAAACTGGGCATTTTGGAATAGAGAACGAATCAGCAGGTCATCAGCAATTACAATGCCAATTTAATTACAAGAAGTAAGAAAATAACTATTGCATTGTATATAAACGATTTTTTACAATTCTGCATTCCATATCCGCAACACACATGCACTGAAGCGCCCACAGATAATGCACATTATTTATACACCATTAGAATAAGTGACTATTTTTTGACCTTTTCGGGAGAGGATGGATGTTTAGTGGATTACGCGCACTCTCTTTTGACATACTGTTTGCGGAATCGTTCAAAGCAACCACGGCCCTTCTACGTGTAAAAGAAAGACATTTTACATGACTCAGGAACACAAACTGACGAAGTCGCATCACCTTCGACAGAACAACAGATCACTGATACTCAAAGAGATATTTCATACACCGGGCATATCTCGCCGTGAGCTCGCCGACGTATCCAATCTGACAGAGGCTTCGCTATCCCGGATAACCAAGGATTTAATCGATGAGGGGCTAATCCAAACGATTGAAACCCGACCAGAGCGCTTGACTCGAGGACGACCCAATGTCGGCCTGACACTGTGTCAGAACGGAATGTACATTCTTTGTATCTGCCTGACAGCGTTCGAACAAAAACTTTCAATCGTTGCTGCAAATGGCGAACGCCTAACCGAAGATTTAATTACCGGCTGGCCTGACATCCGACCGAATGAACTTATTGATCAGATCGCGACACATGTCGATATTCTTCACCGGCGGCCCGATCTCCAATTCGACAAACTTAAAGCCGTCAGCCTAACGATCGCTGGCGACATTGATACCCATCACGACGCGATCATAAGCGCTCGCCCCGGCATCCGCGACATCGACACGCTGTATGAACAGATTGCCAACACTTTTAATCTGCCAATTTGCCTACAAAACACATCCATCGCGCTACATGTAGCCGAAACTCGCAATAAACTGTCGCGCGAACCATCAAACAGCTTATTGCTTTATTCAGGCATTGGAGTTGGCGCAAGCTTGATGATTCAGGGATTGGTATCCCACGGCAGCGAACATGAAAGCTGGATAGGCGGGATAATGATCGAGCGCCCCCCACTCAGCGACAATATAATAGCCGACAACGCCGAGCACCAACATCAAACAGCCATCAAACTGGACGACATATCATCAGGTCGAGCTATTTTGCATCGCCTCGGCCAATACGGCATCGAACCAGCTCCTGAACATGGAGATGGCGGCCTACATCTCGCCCTACCTCACGCTATTCGCCAGGCGAATTCCGGCGAAAGACGCGCAGTGGCAGCATTTTCTGACGCCGGACGAACACTGGGATTGGCATTCCAAAGTACCGTTGCACTAGCCCAACCAGAATTTGTCATTCTGGCTGGGCCGATCGCAGCTGCGCACCCGTTCGTTGACGGCTTCGACAGGGCGATGAGAGACTATAATGCAGGCTTTGCTAGCCATCCACATACCTTAAAAGTATCGAAAATTTCTTCGCTAATGGCTACGGAGATCGTTGGGCTAGAGAGATTCCTCCTCTCCAAACCGCTCATTGATTGATTACACTGAAGGACCCGCAATTCACTATTCCCAGCAAAATTACGTATGTTTGAAATCTAGTTAGATTGCTCAAAGACCAACCATCGTGAATGTCATTGTTTGCAATGAAGAAATATCGACCGATAGGATTGCACGGACCAGCCTCAATGCTTCCAGCCAAACCGACAGCAAACTGTATCGGTGAACACACAGCCCCCCCAACAAGGCATTAACGTCCTGTTACTACCCAAAGCAAATCCCCAAGACAATCAGTCGATGCAGGTGCATAACCCCGAATTATGACAATTCGAACGGCTACTGCGTCAGAGTTAAGTTAAACGGCCTGTGAAGCAGTTGCCTTGTGGAGAGAAGAATCCCGCGATGCTAGCTTATTGGCTAAGCTATCATCTGAACTCCACACAAATCTCACCGACTGTTAACACGAATAAGCCTCGTGATGTCGCTAAGCAGTTCAGTATCTTAACCACAATTTGAATAACTACTACTGCCTCTATAGAGGTTCCTCGGCATCACTGTTCATTGCCAAGTATTTATGAACTCGTTCTTCACGAGTTTCCGGACGGCGCACGGATGTTGTGCTCTTGATGATATCATGCAGACGAGTTGAGCTACCACCCGCATTGAACCAATCTAGCTTTGCTGAAAGCGGCTGCGACACCATCAAATGAAGATCGGCGACAAAACTCGCATCAGTGGTCATGAAGCCGACAGGAACCGGTATATTAAAATCACCTCCGGTAGCGATATGGACTATGACCGCCGCAAACTTTCCAGGACGGATGATCACCTCAAGACTTGAAGGCAGAACCTCGACCGGAACGTAGACCATATTGGTAAAAACGGATGATTCTCTACCATCAGAATACCTTTTACGTAGTAGCCGTGATTCCTTATCGTAGTCACTTTGATACTCCCCCTTTATCAAGAATGTAGGGATCTTGTTGTTCGCGCCATTTCGCAAGCGATCCACAGTATCTTCGAACGCTTGGCCAACTCCCCAGAGTGGCCTGTTAGGAGCGAACCACAGCAGACAATCATCGTCATCGCAATTCATGTCCTCTTCTAGTTTGACGTAAGCATCGAGGAATGCGTCAGTTGTAGTAGAGCCAATAAAGCGCGTAGAAATGTCCATGGATGGGCGCCGTTTCGCAAGAACCAACTTTGCGAAGGCTTGGAGATTAAACGAATCTCGCTCTAAAAACTGATTAAGCTGCTGCCTTTCAAATAGCCTTATGAATTCAAACGTTCGAGTACTGTCTGATGGCCAACGTTTCGTTGACAAATGTCGAGTGACAGCATCAATAATGGGCCGGCGCGATTGTCCCGTTTGCCCAGCCTCATGAAGAAGCGAAAGGTCTGGCTCAACCACCGGCTCACCGCTCAATTTCAGTACCAGTGGGAGTGATAGGACGGTCAACCCCATTTGCAACGGTTCCACTGCGTCGATCGAGTAAAGTTCTGTCGCCTTGTCGTCGCCATATCGCTGATTAAACTCAGTGAAATGGTGCTCAAACGAATCCCGGATGGTTTTTGTCGCTTGGGATGCTTTCGCACTGTCAGGCGGAAGCTCCTCAAGAGCCCTCATATGGCCTTTACGACCATATTGAATGCGGCCTTGGCTCAGAGACAAAGACAAAGAAATAGAGTCAAATGGGACAGTACGCTCGATCTCCTTGATCTCGGTAATGCGAAGTGTATCCCCATCCGAACCACTTTCGAACAAGGCGAGAGCATTCCGTGTAAGTTGAATTCCACTGTCCGTCGGGTGCTCTTCAACATAACCTGCCTGAAGAAGATCCTGTATGAGCACACTTGTCTCGTCAGCCGAATAGCCAAAGTACCGCTGGATATCCTTGACCGTGACCCAGCCAATATTCTTAAGCAGCATCAGGCAGAATTCAATGTGAAGAGCGAGTTTTCTCTGTGAAGCAACAGAAGCAACAACACGGTAGTTGCGCGTTGGCAATAGGACTTCGTAGGTATCGATTTCAATTTGCTCTGAACCATGCATCTCAGTGACCTCGCTTACTGACCATGGCATCGACCAGGGTTATCTTCTGGTCTTCAGCATTTCTGGCTCGACGGGCCACATTCAGCAGCGGGTTAGGCTTCCGTCCAGCGTCTTTTTCAAAAACGTGGAGCGCACCGACAATGATCAACCGATTTTTCGCTCTTGAAAGGGCGACGTTCATTCTGTTCTCATTTGAGACATGCCCTATACTGGCTTTGCCATCAGGATCTCTGCGTGTGAGTGAAAGGATGATAAGTTCGTTATCTTTGCCCTGGTAGCTATCAACCGTATCGACCTTGATCAACCTTTCGAAATCTTGCTCCCACTGTCTAAGCGAAATACGTTCGCGTATATATGTTGCCTGAGCGGCGTACATACAAATCACACCGATGGCTTGCTCGCCATCCTTTATGTCCTCAGCCAAACGCATGACAAATTCATGTGCATTCCTAATACTCTCCAACTGCTCGAGTATAACGTCTGCTTCAAACTTGTTGATGAAACTTGTTGAACGCAGGTTGGGCCTTTCCTGATATGCATGGGGCTTGGTGTTACTCGTTGTATCAAGCCACACAATCTGACGGTCGAGCGGCGCAGGAAGCAAACTGTAATACTCTGGAACCGGTCCTCGACCCGTTTTAAGATCATACTGTGGGTAGAAATCTTCGGCGACAACCTCGGCAATATCTGAGGCCATACGATACTGCGTTGTGAGCGTTGCGCTAGCTTGTTGGCCATAAAAATTTTCGAACATACGTTGGAAGTCAGACACCTTGACATCTTCTTCTTCAAGACCTTCAACCCGACTCGCGATCTCCTCTACAAGATTCCTGTCATACATTGGCAAGAGCTGGCACTGGTCACCGACAAGCAGTGCACGGGACGCCACTTGCAAGCCAATTGCCAGCTCTCCGGCCGTTGCACGAGCTGCTTCATCTATGATTACTAGGTCAAACTGCATTGATGACATACCGAGGTGATGCCGCCCAATGCCCACACAGGTGCCGCTAACAACGGCTCGGCTTCGCACAAAAAAGCTTTCAAGTGAACTGTTGTGGGTCGCAAGAGCATTCATCCACTGGCGAGACATTTTGATCAAATGATCTATGCGCCGGAGTTCTCTAGAGTTCGTGATGCCATGCTTAACTTCCAAGCGCTTCTGAGCGTGGTATAAGGCTGTTTCAGGTTCAATTTGCTCATCATCAAGCCATGTTCTCGCGTGATTCCGATATGCAGCTAGAAGGCGGCTTTCGCGCTTCTCAACAAACTGGGTATCTTCGCCATCTTCAATAGAAGCATTCAGGTGTTCAATGACATCACCAAGCTCGGTCGTCATGTCATAAAGATCTGAAACAAAAGCAAGCTTGTCAGTAATTCTCGGAGCGATGCCGAGTATCCGCTCTTTGATCTCGGCCTTGAATTTCTGTCGATAACGATCCTGAATCGCGTCTGAATGATAATCTTTTAGACGGTCGGAGACTTTGCCTGCATTACCAACGCGGATGATGCTAATGTTTCCCCCATATTCTGCACTGAAGTCTAAAACCTTCTCCGCAGCGTGGTTCGTAGATTCGTTGGCCTGGCTCAGAATCAGCACACTGTTCAGTCCACCTTGGGTTACCGCGTAGTGAGAAAGTGCTGCGATAAAATTCGTTTTACCGGTCCCCGGGGGGCCCTGCAGAAGCCCAATCGGCCCATACTGCCAGAGCTTTTCGAACGCTGCCAATTGGGTTGCATTCAATCCGTATCTATCCAAGGAACCGCTTACAACCGGCTCAGCTACCTTGATTGGAACTCGATTGGTGTTCGGGTCGAAATAGTCAACAAGATCAGGGATCAACCCTCCACCAGCCAACAGACTCTCTATGGCACCCTTTCTGCGTCTATAGCTTTCCACATTGTTGCGCGAAACAATCCGGTATTGACGACCTGCAAATACACGAAGTTCTCTGTGGGCTCGACCACTGAGCTTAAACAAAGTCATGCTCGCCGATTTGCCATTGCCAATACTCGTCGGATCAACCATGGCGATCCGGGCCCCGTTCAAATCCGTCAATTGCACTGAGTCACTCGCGTCGAAGGAGAGTACCTGCGTGTAATCGTCCGGCAACTGAAAGCCCACGAGATAGCCTTTGCCATCAAGCTTTGGTTCACCGGTAATGGTTACGGTATCCATAAGTTCGGGCTCGGCTAACACCGTGGCAAGCCATAGTTGCCGGGTCGTCCATCTTTTCGCCGTTTGTGTGTCTCTCTCCACTGTATCGTGAACGTTCGGCTTTGTTTTGATACCGCTCCTGAAAAGAGCCGAGTTTAGTTCGTCCTTCTTATAGGCGGCATAAGCTAATCGGAGTTCTGGAAGCAGTTGTCCGAGGCTTTGCTTGCCTGTGCGCGAGACAGAAATTTTACCCGCAAAACGATGCTGGGCTTTCCTTAAAATATGGCTGATTGTTTGAGTTGGTACATCATCGTTGAACTTGACGTATTCGACACTCCAGTCGTCTGGTCGAATGATAATCAAGAGGTTGTGAGCAGCACCTGCAACCCGAAATACAACTTTCTTAGCATCCTTGTTATGAGGTTGAACGTCGATCGAATAGAACCCGTTGTCGGGATGAAACACCCGATCTTCGACAATATTCGGACTTGAGACAAAGCATTCAACTTCATTTTCCAGAGCATCGCCTTGCGGTGCTGCAGTCAACGACTTGATGGTATTCTGAAGAGGAGCCAGAGAAGTATTAGCCGGAGAGCCTTCAGTAATTCTATTACAAGCCGCTCTTAGCTCGTCCTGTTCGTTTTGCGAGAGTGTGTTCGGGGCAATCCACGTTAGTACATCCTCGACGCATCTACAGACAGCAAACCGATCACGACCGGCCTGTCCGGAAATGTCTGAAGGCGGGCAGTAACGCGCAGTTTGATGATCACTTGGCCCAGTAGGCGAGAAGTCCGGAAGATCAACCAGCACCGTAGCTGGCTTATCTCTGACATTAGTGATCATAATATTAGACGGCTTTACGTCACCATGGAATAACTCGCAGTCATGCAGACTCAAAACTGCTCTGATAAGATCAGAAATCAGGATGAATATTTGATCACGCGAGAAAGTGGAAATCGTTTCTGCACTGAATGGTCTGCTTTCAGGAACTGTCGCTGAAACAAGAAACAGGCTGAAGTCGACAGCGATACCGACGTCTAAGATCTTTTGAATTCCTGTTAGGTTCAATGACTTCAACTTGTCGGCACGGAGCAGAAAAGCACGCTTGGAAAGGTCAGATGCGGAATGCGAGAACCAAGACTTCACAAAGACCGGCACACCATTGTGAGTAGATTGCCAGTTCATCCGTTCAGTGGAGGTAACTGGGGCCCCTTTGGACGGATAAACAGTCAGTGGGTGTTGATCAATCTTGAAAGATGAAAGATCGGCTGTGGCGTCGAACGTTTCGTCTTCCTTTGATTGCGTAGCCCTGTTCAAGGCGGCAAGCATTTCCTTGGCGGAGGCAAATCGCTCTTTTGGTTCCCAAGCGAGAGACTGCTTGAACCAGTTGCAAATGTTAACAGGTATGGCTGCAAGGGTAGCAGAATCAATTCCTTCAAACGACGGCACATCGCCCTGAAGCGGAAGTTGTTTTCCCGTGAGAATTGACCAGCAAAGCACAGCAGTGAGAAACACATCCTTTTGGTACTGTGTGGAAATCTCTTCAAGTATGTCCTCGGGTAACGTGCTTTTCGCCCCCATCATGTCCACGCGGTTACTCGAAATCGTTCTTTGATCTGGGTCGGGAAAATAAGAAACGCAGAAGTTCGAGAGCTTTAATCGCTGACCATCGACCCAAACACTATGTGGACCGATATCCCGATGAGCAACCTGGATTTTGTGCAAACTGTTGATTGCTGATACAAGGAACTTCACTCGGTCGAGGCGCGCATTAAAGTCAAGCTGATCACCGCGAGTTTTAAAATAATTCTCAGCGCGTCGAGCATCACGGTGAACGTCAAAGAGCTCCCAGAACCTTACGCTACATTCAGGTTCCCGTGCCTGCGCATGAATAATTGAGGTCTCGTAAAGTTCTGAGTCCAAATTTCGTATGTAACCCAGCGTTCGATGTTCACGCCCAGCAAGGAACTTGCGAGTATCTTCATCCCCGCCACCTGCGAGCATTTGAGCAAAGTCCCAGATACGCAGAACTCCGGTGTGATTTGGGTCTTCGACAAGTTCTGCAGGATATTCGCTGTACAAGCCGTTTTGAGATTTGAACTCTGCCTCACCCGAAACCCTGTATCCGGCTCCATAGACTATTTCAGTTGGTTTTAGAGTGGGGGAATTTGTGACGAATGATGAAAGAGAATGTTTGCGGGTGCTTGAGTAAAGAGGGTCTTTATTGAATGGGGCACGCGGACTGCCAGGATAACGCCTAGAATAGGCTTTGGGATCTGCAAGCTTGAGAAATTCGTCCAAGCTAATGGCGTTTGCTTTGTCATCGTCAGACAGGCCATTAAAGTCGACGTTGGTATTGGTGAAAACTACCAACCCCTCGACGAAGGGAGGCCGACCACTGTAACCTCTCTTACCTGCCCCCTTCTCGACGTATTGCTTTAGCTTAGATGCGAAAAACTTTGCGTTTTCCTCAATCTTCTCACATGCGGACCTCTCACGTTCTTCATTCCCACGGTACCATTTCCCGCCAACATTGTGGACACGTCCACTCCAATCTTTCAGATCAACCAAAAATATTCTGTCGGTTGCAACGACAATGAGGTCAATCTCTCTGCGTTGTGTGCGTGATATCCTCAGAGAGAAACCGGTATAGCCGTACCAGTCTGAAGGTAATGCATTTACAATACGTTCAAGAGCTGCGACTTCCCTTTGCATTGGTCCGCTTACGTTTGCGGGTACAATCTTCATTGGGACCTCAGGAATGAAACATTAGGAAGACGCGATGCTAACATGCGCAGAATGGGCATCGGAAGCTTGAAATAGAAGATTTTCAACTTTCCCGAGAACCAAGGGATGCGTAAATGTATTTGAGTTGGGTGGATGTCGAGACTTAGCGGCTTATTGCCCTTAAAGGGCAGTTCATTCGAACAAAGCCAAAACTTTAGATTCACCTGAAGACGATCAAGCTAGAATCTAAAACCCACACCTTACCGTTGATAAAGAGTGGTGGGCCCGGCGAGACTCGAACTCGCAACCAGACCGTTATGAGCGGTCGGCTCTAACCAATTGAGCTACAGGCCCTAATCGAGCAAACTTTAGAGTATAACGAGTGCTCAATACGCCGTCGCAAACTAGATAAATTCTACCCGAGGTCAAGCGCAAATTCAGATCGCGATCATGAACGTTAACGGCAAGACCTCTGGATCACTTTGTCTCAGAAACTTTGATTTCAACCTAGTTAGCATTTTCAGCCTCGAGATACTCTTTAATCTGGAGAATACCCTCAACGCCTCTT
>NZ_DBGS01000140.1:0-5232 GCF_002295455.1 Thalassospira sp. UBA848
GAAGTTCGTCAAGGACTTCGTCGCAGCGTGGGTAAAAGTCATGAACGCTGATCGTTTTGATCTGGCGTAAGAGGCTGATCGCCTGATGTGATTTGGATTGGAGCTTTTGGGCTCTGATGTGAGAACACCCCCGGTCGTTAGGTCGGGGGTGTTTTTTTTGCTCAACTATTTATTGTTGCAATTCACTTATTCCACCGCCTAAAATTGCAGACAACAACAAACACTATACAAACAGAGACTAAAATTGCCTCACCTAGAGCCTGAGCAGATCAAAGATCACATCGCAAAGAACCAGTTCCTAGCGATTACTGTTGATACGTCAATCATTGATAAGTTTGGTTGCAACCTAGAGCACAAGGTTCTCAAAGCATTAGATCAGTTTCAGCATGGAACAATAAAAGTTCTCATATCTGAAATAGTCGAGAATGAGATCAAGTCCCACATCTCCCGCGCTGCGGAGAGCACTCGCAAAGCTGTAAACAAGGCTCTTCAAGATCACGCTAAACGATGGCAGATTGATTTCGACGGCGAAAAAATAGAAAAAGAATTATCGCTGGACAGCGACGCTACAGAAGCGGCTAAGTTGCAATTCGACAAATTTCTTTCTGAAGTTAAGGGCGAAATCGTTCCAGCATCAGATTCATCTACAGATGATTTGATCACACGCTACTTTGAAAGACAGCCCCCCTTCGAAGATAATGCCAAGAAGAAAAATGAGTTTCCAGACGCATTTGCATTACTCTCTTTGGAAAGAGCAGCCAAACACGGCAAAAACCTCATACTCTGTGTTTCATCCGATCAAGGTTGGCAAAAGTTTGCCGATAATTCCGACTTTTTGGTCTGTATTGATGACTTAGAACTAGCACTTTCCTACTTTAATGATTCAGGCAGAAAAACCGCTGACCATGTTATCGCGCTATGGCAGGAGGGGAATGCTAAAGATCTTGAAGAGTCCATACAGAGAGAATTCGAGCACCAACTGGAAAGCCTTTATTTTCTGGCTGATGGCAGCGCGCCCGTCGAGTTCGAAGGGAATTCAGAAGGTGCAACACTGGAGACATTTTCAATTATGGACGGTGTTGCTCCCATTGTTATCGAATCAACAGAAGATGAGGTTGTTTTTACGATTGCGGTGGATGCTACTGTTAGGTTCTTTGCATCATTTGATTTTTACGTGACCGACAGCTTCGACAGAGATGAGGTTCATTTAAGTTCGCAAGCTTACGATACAGAACAAAACATCACCGCAGGATTGGTTTTAACTGTCCAAAGAGAAACAGATGAAATCCCCGAGCCGGAGGTCTTAGACGTTAAGGTCTACATTGACGTTTCGGAGATATACTTCGGTCACATTGAGCCATTCCCCCCCGAAGACCCTACGCACGAAAAATACTAGCAACCGAGAAAAGATGCTTCCCGCTTAAATATAATACTTGAACGGCTGAGGTGCGCCTTCGATATTTGGTGCAGCAGTTAGAATTTCTCCAATTGCATCCGCAAATTTAAGGGTTACGGGAACCCCATCTGAAAATGAACACCCGTTAAAATTGACCTTTGTCAGGGCGAGTATATCGGAAACGACTTGGTGTAAGTCACCATCGCCCCAATCAATATTTACAGCTAAGGGATTTGGCACCTCAAAGCCCGGGTAAGTATTAAACCTCGCGACGTATCCCTTTGTCCAAAGATAAGCCATTCGCTTATGGACCTGATAATACGTACCTCTGATTGGTGGTTGTTTTGCTAAGCGATAAAGCTTTAGTTCATCGGTAGGGCGTATTCGAATGCCTATAATTTTTGTCTCATCTGTCTTGGCATCGTTAAATCCCAGCCACTCCTCCTTGTCGAAACGAGTACGACCATGAATGAATATTTCCTGTGGTGGTTCACCATGGATGCGCTTGTAAGCTTGGATAACTAATTTCATCAGCTCAGAAGCTTTTGCCCGCGGCAAATGGAACTGCCTAAGTTCTTTGGAATACCAAGGACCAACTGCACCTCTGAAAACCAACCCATCTCCAGAACGCAAAAATAGTTGAGCACCACAACAAGCATTTCCTGAGGCTGGGTCCGAAGAGTCTTTCTTAAATACGATACCGACGTAACAAACGCCTGGACGTATATCACGTATTCTCCATGGAGGACCTGCCGATTTAAAATAGGTTGTCGTGCAAAGATTCCATGCCAAGGTTGCTGGGTCTTGAATTGTTCGCTTCTCCATCGCGGTTTCAGGCCAAGTAGCCTGATCAAGTGTTGTCTCCTTAATAATTTGCACAACAGCTTTATTGAGTAATCTTGCTTTAAGCTGATTATGAAAATTCAAATCATATAACTGAAGTTGTGCCTGCTGGTTGTCTTCTTCAAACATTGAGGGCTCAGCTAAAAACTCTCTAGCGTCCTTATTTTTCATCTGCGCTGAACCAGCTTTACGTTCTGAGATCGGCGGCGCTTTCTGTGGTCTTCCCCATAAAAACACCTCACCCGGAATAATAACGAACCAAAGGTCTGGAGTGATATCTGCTTCATCGTTCAAATGGTCCGATATCGCGTCAGAAAATATATCGACGGTTTTCTTGATCGACTCATGACGATTCCGAATACGGATGGTGTCCTGTATTTTGGTATTCGAAACACGTAACTCAGCTAACGGCTTCTCAGGCCATTTCATTCCAAATGCGGCTTGAAAGCCCGGAAAAGCAGAATGATGGGCAACACCTTCCTTGTATGGAGCGATATATCCCTGAACCGATGTCCGCCACTTTGCAAACAACTCAATTCCCTTATCTGTTCCGATAACCCCGTACTTCAGGACTCCACCTGAAACTGGTGAAGCCAATGGGCCGTATAGAAACAACCCGTCTTTTGGATGCTCCTCGCACTGGCCGTGAGCAAATTCAAGTTGAGTTTCAGGAACAAATTTCAGGTTTCGCTCCGTCATATTTCTTCCTCTTCGTCTTCACGCAATATGAAGGCAGGGTCGCTCATACGGAGGTACGTTTCCATTCTCTCATTCTCTTCCTCACTACTATCACTTGTATCCTGTGAGACGGGATCTGATTGAATGCAAACATCAGTCGACAAGGTTAATGGACGGCAGCAGAGGCGAATAGATTGTGTCTCTGATACCTGCAATTCGATGTATTCGTTTTCCTGAGCTAGCCATGCAGCGAACCCCATGATCAGCCCTCGCCATTTTTCATTGAACCACATACTAGTCAATGAGCGTCGAACTGAGTTCATACGTGTCTTATTTTCAAGTGGGTTCTCTGAATCCTCCGAAATTATAACGCGAGGCTGCAGCACGATGACAGACAGGTCTCCCAGAAATACTCTCCCAGTAAATCCCAGGTGCCAATAATATCTTGGAACCTCTTTTCCGTTGCCATCTTGTTTCTTGCCGCGCGTGCCTGAAACTGCACGGCGCCGGGCCTTTCCATTGAAATCTAAGTATCTTAATTGTCCGTCCTCAGGCACTCCCTTAGGGAACCACCATGCCATTTTCTGGTTTGCCATTTCGTAGGGAGATAATCCCCGGCCTTCTAGGGCTATATCCCATGCTTGTCGGACAATAGAAGCGATTTTATTTTTGGCATCACGTTGTTTTATTTGTGAGAATCCATGTGTCTCACCAATTAAAAAATCCTCAGTAGCAAGAGAGTAACGGTGCTTTATGGGTATTGTCTCCCCTAGCACAGATTGAAACTCTTCAGACTCTGCAAAACATGCCAACAAGCGCCCGTGATCAATGCACGGCAAACTACATGATGCAGCAATTGAGCGTGGCTCTGACGATTTAATCGGTTTCATTATCTCATAGAAATGCAGCATGGGAGGCAAGTCTTCAATCTCAAGCCAATTCGATTGAAGCAGCTCGTCGCCACCTACCAATGATCTTGCGTGGTACTTATGTACTTGACGCCAAGACTGAATTGCGAACTCTTCCATGTTCTCTTCTCGAGGCACGTGATCTCTTTCAAATACCTCAACCAGACTATCGAACCCATCCGCCCAATTTGCGGAGCAGTCGATACCGTTCAATCTCAAAAAGTCTATTGAGAAATCGCTAAAACTAGTCGCATCTATCCGGACAGGTATGATGAAGTATTCATCCTCAATTTGTTTTTTGAGGATGTTCGCAAGCGCTACTTCTTTTGCAATCCCATCCCTCAAGTGCCCATGTTCATCGAAAGCATTTGCAGAGATCACGACAACAAATTTGACAGTTCGTGTGCGTAACACCGCCTCTATATCTTTCCAGAAGTCCTCCCCACCAATCAACTTCTGCTGATCACACCATACTTCATACCCGGCCATCGTCAGCCTAGACCCGAGCCAAGTAGCAAAAATGTTATCCCCAGGCGTTGCATGACTGATAAAGACGAGATCACGTTTGGTGGCCTGAGCGCGTTCAGCGTTATTATTCTTTTCCACCTAACACTCTCTTACATATTTCAAGACACTTATCTGCGCTAATTAACAGCACCAACACTCTACTCTAAGGTGCATCCACAATACCAACTCTTCGTTAAGCCTATATTCTGTTCACGTATCTACCAACATCAACTTTCAACTTTTGCGTGCCCTTATCACAACGCACATAACCAAAGATGAATGGCCATACTCTTCACATGCACTAGCCCGTTCTCATTTTAGTTTTGCTTGCTTATGATGTTGAGGGTACAGCGCAGCCTAGTTTAATCTCTCGACTGGGAGATGGGTTTTCATAGGAAAAACATAAGCAGTTAGCCCTATAAGCCCGCGTAGAACTATTCCGAACCGCGCTAAAATTATATCATCAGCGAAGGATCTGAACTTTTAAGGAAAAGATCGGTTGCCCTATATCCGAGATCACTGGCAAGGAAAGCACGCGCTACTATTCGCGCTGGCCGTCAACCTGATCCTGATCCGTGCCCTGATCCTGTTTGCCGATCGCTTTACGCTCCCGCCCTATATCCCTGATCGCATCCCCGCCCTGATCGCGACGGTTGCGTTTATCCTTCTTTTTCATGGTGTTGTTTTTGCCTGGCAAGTGGTCGGCGTGCTGCGCGCCACCCGCCATCAGGTGAGCATTCTTGCCAATATCTGGACCGTTGTGACCTATGGGGTGATCGGGCTTTCTCTGGTCTTTACCGTACTCAGCATCGCGGCCTCTTTCCGCGCCCTCGCCCCGGAGCGGTTTATCCCGGTCAACCTGACCGAGCTTGAAGATGCCCGCGCCAGCCAGTATGCGCT
>NZ_DBGS01000140.1:5530-5842 GCF_002295455.1 Thalassospira sp. UBA848
TGCCCGCGCCAGCCAGTATGCGCTCACACTCAGTCCCGACAACCCCCGCATTCACATTACCGGCACTTTTGCGCTGGGTATGGCGCAGCGGTTGGCGGCCTTGCTTGATCAAAATCCGGGTGTGACCGGAATCGTTTTGCACAGTGACGGCGGGCATGTCTATGAAGGGCGCGGTGTCGGCTTCCTGATCCGGGATCGGGGCTTGGACACCTATGTGTTTAAGGCCTGCAGCTCCGCCTGTACGACCGCCTTTATGGGTGGTGCCAAGCGTTACCTCGGCCCCGATGCCCGGCTGGGCTTTCATCAATACAA
>NZ_DBGS01000140.1:6189-6453 GCF_002295455.1 Thalassospira sp. UBA848
TATGACATCAAGGGCCAGCAGGAAAAGGAAATCACCTTCTATCGCAGCCAGGGCATTGCCGAGAGCTTCCTTAAGCAAGTCTTCCTCGCCCCGCATACCGGGATCTGGTTCCCTGAGGTGGCGGAGCTGATGGAGGCTGGTGTTGTCGATGGGGTGATTGAGGGGGAGTGAGCTTGTGGCGCGTTAGAACCTCCGCAGTCTGCACGCGGCTTCGCCGTGCTCAACCTTCAGACTAAAAACGTGCCACTGGCACGTTTTCTATAC
>NZ_DBGS01000140.1:6541-9316 GCF_002295455.1 Thalassospira sp. UBA848
CAGGGCATTGCCGAGAGCTTCCTTGAACAGGTCTTCCTCACCCCGCATACCGGAATCTGGTTCCCGGAGGTGGAGGAGCTGATCGAGGCTGGAGTTGTCGATGGGGTGATTGAGGAGTGAGCATGCCGGACCAGCGCAGTCTGCGCGCGGTCTCGAACTTTGGCTTAAAATTGCTAACTTTTCCGAAGCCCGCCTCAACTGTCCGTCCGTTGCAGGATGAAGACGGGGTCAACCTTGCGCTTGCCCAGCTCTCGGGCATGCTCAGGGGCATGCACAACCAAAATGTCGGCCCCTGATACGCATAGGAAACGTTGTCGAAAGGTGGACTGAGCAAGTTTGAGTTTGCAACCGAACGACCGGATGTGAAGCACTGGACGCCACAATCAACCTGCTAACGCTAGAAGTGACCGCAGTTTGATTTGGCAAGAGTGAACTTCATGATCCCCCCTACAGCACTCCGTTCTGCCGGTAATGCGGTGTCGGGAACGCCCCCGGATGATGCCGGCATGCGAACCATACAGCGCCGAAGAAAACGTATTCTTCGGCTTGGTGTTGTGGTTCTTCTGGTACTCGTCGCCGGATCTCGGTCCTTGACCGATCGGCAGAGCGCGCTTCACGACATGATCGAAGCCGTTGGGCTATTTGCGATTTACGTATGCATCTTCGGACGTGGCTGGTGCTCCCTTTATATCGGCGGGCGCAAGAACACAGAGCTTGTCACCACCGGGCCTTATTCAAGCTGCCGTAATCCACTTTATCTTTTCAGCATAATCGGGGCGTTTGGTGTCGGAGCCCAGACCGGCAGCATCGTGCTCGCCAGTTTGTTTGCGGGCGTGTGCTGGATGGTGTTTCGCAATGTGGTCTTGCAAGAAGAAGTGCTGTTATCAGAACGTTTTGGCAAGGCATTCCGCCGCTATACCAATATTGTGCCGCGTTTTCGGCCGACGTGGTTTCGCTGGCAGGATGAAGAAACACTGCTGTGCAAGCCGTCACTGTTTTTGACCACGACGCGCGATGCGATGTGGTTTCTGGCTGCTGGACCGGTATTGGAAGGCATCAAAGTGATGCAGGAAAAGGGATGGCTGATACCTGTGATCTATCTGCCCTAAGTGCCAAACCTAGATAGGGTGTCCCGGTTTAGCCCGAAGCGGTTGAGCGGCTGCCCGAAGCGGTTGAGCGGCTGAAAGACAGCTTGTCCTTTATCCCGCGCGACGATGTTGCGATCTGCCCCACCCCCAGCAATAGCAGGCCTTTTGCCTGCTGACCCGATATTTGCTCAGACGTGGACGCGCATAAGCCCATCCACACAGGGCCGTCTGAATGAAGCACCGGCCCTTTCCATTGGTTTTAGGCCTACCGGGCTGCCGTCACAAATGTTCGATCGCAAGAACGATGATGACGAAAGCCCCCGAACGACACAACATAATAGCGGAGTAGAAATTGATATGAAACCGACCGAAAATCCCCAAGGGAACCTCGCAATAGGACGCCGCAGCTTTCTAAGTGGTGCGACGGCTCTTGGTGTTGGTGCCGGATTGGCTGCACACGCCAATGCCGCCGACACCACTGTGGCAGAAAAATCGACCATTGCCTTGCGAGACCACGACCTGCCCTTTATCGCCACCGAAGAGACCTATACCACCGACGAACTGATCGCGCTGAATGCGATTAACGATGATCACGTGGAGTACCTCAGGGAAACCGGTCTTGCCGAACTTGGCCCCGGCCGCATCGGTGACATGGATCAGGCAGGGATCAATGTTCAGATCCTTTCGGCACATACACCCGGCGTGCAGGATCTCGCTGGTCAGGAAGGCATCGATTTTGCCTATCGCCTCAACAAGATGATTGCCACCGGCCCGATGGTCACCTATCCGGGGCGGTTCCAGGCCTATGCAACCCTTCCGCTACAGGACCCGGAGGCATCAGCCGACGAACTGGAACGCGCCGTTCGCGAAGATGGCTTTGTCGGCGCCATGACCAATGGCTTTATTGGCAAAAAGTTTCTCGACCATCCCGATTTTGAACCCCTTCTGGCGCGGGCCGAGGCACTTGATGTCCCGATATACCTGCATCCGGGCTTCCCGCCCAAGGAAGTCTTCGACATTTACTACCGCATCATGCGGCCAGGATATAACGACGAATATCAGGACTACATTCTCAGCGGTTCCGGATATGGTTGGCACCAGGAGGTGCTTACGCAATGTCTTCGACTGATCATGACAGGAACGTTCGACAGATTCCCCAAACTGCAAATGATCATCGGCCATATGGGAGAAGGCCTTCCGTTCTTCTTTGAGCGTATCGTGGAAGATTTGGGCGATGTGACCGAAGGCTCCCTGAACAAGCCCATCGGCCAGTACTTCAGTGACAATTTCTGGTACACAACCAGCGCATTTTTCCAGGATGAACTGCTTCATCTTTTGTTGAAATACATCAGTGTGGATCGTGTGATGTTTGGAACTGATTATCCGTTCGCAGACATGAAGCAGGGAACCGACTGGTTTCGGGCAGTGGATCTGCCCCGTGAAGCCAAGGAAAAAATTGCGTTCCGGAATGCGCAAAAACTGTTCGGCATAAAGGTCTGATACCTCTCCCAAACCCACAAGCCTTTACAAACAACGAGTTGTATGAGGCCTGAAACAAACAAGGCTACAGCAAAGACAAACACCCCGCTCGGGTTCGCCTGGCGGGGTGTTTTGATTTAGGGCGTTGTTATATCGCGCAAAGAAGCGATTTATACCAGAAGTGGTTGCGGGGGCAGGATTAGTCTCC
>NZ_DBGS01000111.1:0-10072 GCF_002295455.1 Thalassospira sp. UBA848
AACATCACAATTGCCGCAATCCGGGTGACGACCAGCAATCCCGCCTGCCAGTCATTCAGCCAAAGCTGAACGGCAAAAAAGATCACCATCAGCCACAGGATCGGCTTGATCTGCGCCCACATAATGCGCGGGCCAAAGCCGGATGCGGGATACAACAATATGACAGTCGCCAGCACAAACCCGACCACCGGCCAATCGGGGATCAGGAACACGCCCGTGCCAAGCGCGACCATGGCAAGGATCTTGGCCCCGGCCGCTGCCCGGTGCAAGGCAGACTGCCCGTCAATATAAAGCCCTGCGATCACGCCATCATCTCCCGATATTTCGGAAGAACCTCGGATGGCGTGCCATCAAGCACAACCTTGCCATCCTCAAACGCCAGCACCCGGTCATAATCGGCAATCAGGTCAAGATCATGCGAAACCGTAATCACCGTCTGGTCAAGCTCGGCGATGGCGCGCTGCACCCGGTTGCGATTGCGCAAATCCAAAAGCGTGGTTGGCTCATCAAAAACGATATAGCGCGGCTCCATCACCAGCACGCCCGAGATGGCAAGTAGTTGTTTCTGCCCGCCACTCAGTAGGTGACTAGGATGGGTTTTGAATTCGCTCAGGTCATAGCGTGCCAGCACGTCATCAATGCGGCGATCAACTTCATCTTTGGGAAGCTTGAGCGGCTTGAGCCCAAAGGCAATGTCTTCCTCGACCACCGGATAGACGATTTGATTGTCCGGGTTCTGGAATACAAACCCGACATAACGTCTGAGCTTGCGGCCATCCTTTGCCGCATCAAAATCATCGACCAAAACCCGGCCCGATGTCGCGGTTTGCAGGCCATTGAGCAACCGGACAAAGGTGCTTTTGCCCGACCCGTTCGCGCCAACAATCCCGATCCGCTTTTCAGTTAGCGTCAGGTCAATGTCAGCAAGTGCACGTCGCTGTTCAAACTGCACAGAGACATTTTCAATTCGGATCATGGGGCCAGTCCGGCGTTTTCGGGGAAATTGGAACGGGCACAAGCAACCATGTGCTTGTGCCCATAAGAAGTCAGTATGCCTTGGAAATCAAGGGATAGGAACGACGCACCGCAAGGCATGCAGCTGTTGCAATCCCCACCTTGATGGCGTCACCGATCAGGAACGGCGCGGCACCAACGGTCGCCTGCCAATAGCTGATATCGGCCGCAACCGCGACCCAGGCATTGCCAATGGCATAAAGCACCACGATCCCGCCAAAGGCGATGGAAAGTGCTGCATTGATCACGTTCAAACGGTTCCAGAACTTCTCGATCAGAAGGCCGATGACAAAGGCCGAAATGGCCCAGCCAAAAATGAACCCGCCCGTGACACCCATCATCACGCCAAAACCACCACGTCCACCGGACAGAAGCGGCAAGCCGACAGCAACCAGAACAAGGAACAAAATGATTGAAAGCCCGCCACGGCGCGCACCCAAAATGGCCCCGGCCAGCATCGGACCGAGCGACTGTGCCGTAACCGGAACACCGGTCACCGGAAGGGTAATTGGCGGAAACAGCCCAAGAACGGCGGTCAGAGCTGCAAACAGGGCGATATAGACAATATCTTTGGTCTTCATGTAACGGTTTCCCATTCCCGTTATAAGGCAGAACTGCAATCAACCCCTTGCGCAGAACTGCCTCTCGTTAACCGGTCCGCCCGACCGGCTCAACGCGCTATGGGATAACCGCAAATATGCGCCACGCCAAGCAAAATGACAGCGGATACTGCGTAGCTCATTTAAGAGAAACGCAATATCCAATAGTTTTCAAAACCTTAGACTTCACCGTCTTCGACAAAGGTTTTAAGCCGCATCAGGGCAGATTCCCAACGTCCCGCCACCTGATCAAGGTAGGCGCGCGCCTCGGCCAGTTGTTCCGGGCAAAAAGCATATTGGCTTTCCCGCCCGACCCGATGGTGTTGAACAAGCCCGGCGGTCTCAAGCACGCGCAAGTGTTTGGTCACGGCCTGACGGGTCATGTCGGCATCATTCGACAACACCGAGATCGAGCGCGGCTTGCCATCCGCCAGACGATCGAAGATCGCCAGCCGTGTCGGATCGCCCAATGCGGCAAACATGGCAGAAAAATCACTGCCATGTTTGCCATTGTCTGGATTTTTTTCAGGTTTCTGCATGTTTCTTGATATTTTCCAACTGGAGCTCCCAGCCGTTTGTATTGGCCCGCAGCGCATCAGCAATGCGATGGGGTGGCAGATTATCAAATCCGGTTTCCCGCACCTTTACCGATGTCGTACCGGACGCTTCTTCAAGCCAGAACTCGACAAGGGTTTCAGGTTCCCCACTGTAATCGATATCGGGGTCAACCGCATAGGGATGCCATGTATAGGCGAAATAGGCGGGTTCCTCCATCGCCTTGATCGTCGAGTTCCACGGCACATGGGTGAACCCTTCGATGGTTATCATGCCCCTGGATACCTCGCCCACCGCAAACGGGGTTTCGATATTAATCCCAAACCACGTACCGAACTCCTGATGATCTGTCAGCGCCTTCCAGACACGGGAACGGGATGCTTTGATCTCAATCGACTTCTCAATGGTATTTGACATAATGCAACCTCCTAGTTGCATTTAACTTGCCAGAAGATTTTTATAAATGCAACTAAAAAGTTGCGTATTTAAATTTGGGCCTTAAACACAATCGCCCGGCTGTTGCCAGCCGGGCGATGCGTGCTCCCGTCATCCTTGGGTCAAGGCCACGTTAATGATGTAACTGGCCCTGCCCGTGCAGCTTTCCTTATATCCCCATATCAGGATGCTGCGGATTGGCGGAGCCCCCCTGTCTCGATGATGAAGTTTTTCACGTCCTCAAGGCCATCCATCGCCTTGAGATTGGTGAACAGGAACGGACGATCACCACGCATTTTCTTGGCATCGCGATCCATCACGCCCAGATCAGCCCCCACCAGCGGGGCCAGATCGGTTTTGTTGATCACCAAAAGATCAGAACGGGTAATGCCCGGTCCGCCTTTACGCGGGATTTTATCCCCTGCCGAAACGTCAATGACGTAAATCGTGATGTCGGCCAGCTCTGGCGAGAAGGTGGCAGACAGGTTATCGCCACCCGATTCAATAAAGATCGCCTCAAGCCCGGCATGCTTGGCGGCCATGTCTTCGACCGCCGCCAGATTGATCGACGCATCTTCGCGAATGGCCGTATGCGGGCAGCCACCGGTTTCAACACCGGCAATGCGGTCAGCCGCCAGTGCGCCCGAACGGGTCATGAATTCGGCGTCTTCGCGGGTATAGATGTCATTTGTGATCGCAGCGATGTTGAAATCATCGCGCATCGCCTTGCACAGGCGCTCCAGAAGGGCGGTTTTACCCGACCCGACCGGGCCACCAATTCCGATACGAAGGGGAGAGCTCATGATCTAAATAGCCTCGTATATTGGGTTTCGTGTTTCATCGACGTCCAGTCGACCATCGGTGCCGCGGCACCAAGATCGGCAAGGTCTGTCTGCATGGCGTGATCGACTGCAACCGTCACCGCGCCATCAAGCGATGTCAGTGATCGCACACCGTCGGTCTGACCGAGCGGCACCAGACGCACCGCACTGGACACAAGGTTTGCCGCCATCGCATGCAAATAAGCTGTCAGCGCATCACGCAACGGCACATCAGACCGGGCCGCAGCAATGCCCACCGCCACCGGATAGGATGGCAGACGATCATCTTCGCGCATGGCATTGGCCCAGCGGGTAATGACACCATCGCCCCAGACCTTTTGCATGGTCGAGACAAAGGCACGTCCCTGTGCGGTTGCCTCCAGCGCCATCTCGGACGTGCCGCGCCAGCAATCGGCCTCAACCCCGATGTCAAACAGGGCCGCTTCATCACCTGCGCGCGCCGCCCGCCATGCAGCACAAAACAGCACCGCATCAATGCGCCCGGCCCCGAATTCCAGAACCCCTTCAACCCAGTTGGTCAGGCTATCGGCCGATGTCACCCGCCCGTCTTCGACGGCATATTCAACGCCATGCGAATAGGTATAGGCACCAACCGGGAATGACGGGCTTAGCCACGTCATCAGTCGCATCAGGCCTGCGGGGTTAAGGGTCAGGTCATCCGTGGTCATGGCTATGTCCATGTTGATGGCTATGACCGTGTTCGTGGTCATGGTCATCATGGTCAAAATGATCATGACCATGGCTGTGACCATGCGCACCACCAAGCCCGTGATAGGCCCCGTTCAGCGGATCGAACGGCGCGATTTCATTTTCCACCACACCGCCAAGACCGGTGATCATGTCGCGCATGACATGGTCATCAATGATGCGCAAACGCCCGTCATTCAAAACCTGAACCGGGGTATGCCGGTTGCCGATGTGCCAGGCCAGTTTGGCGGTCGCAATCGGTCCGGCCGCGGTGATGGTCAGAACTGGCTCCTCGGCTGCACGGACAACAATTACCCCGCCATCGACAAGGCGCAAGCGATCCCCATCCGCCAAACGCACCGCATGCGGCAGATCAAGCAAGAACGGTTCCCCCGCATCATCATGCAGACGAATGCGGCGGCGATGCCGGTCGGAAAAGGCCAGCGTGACCGTACCGCGCACTTCGGATGTGTCGGCACGGTCAACCGGGATATGTTCAATGGCGTGACGCATGGAGTTCGCTACCACCGATCAGAACAGGAAGTAACGCTGCGCCATCGGCACAACATCCACCGGCTGACAGGTCAGAAGTTCACCGTCTGCCGTCACCTGATAGGTTTCCGGATCAACTTCCATCGCGGGAAGCGCATCGTTCAGCTTCATGTCCTTCTTGCCGATATTACGTGTGTTCGACACCGCCAGAAGTTCTTTTGACAGGCCGAATTCGGCGGCAATACCCGCATCAATGCCCGCTTGCGATACGAACGAGAAGCTCGATTTCGCAATCGCATTGCCATAGGCACCAAACATCGGACGGTAATGGACCGGCTGCGGTGTCGGGATCGATGCATTCGGATCCCCCATGGCTGCGGCCACGATCATACCCGCCTTTACGACCAGGTCGGGCTTGGTGCCAAAGAACATCGGTTTCCAGACCACCAGGTCCGCAATCTTGCCAACTTCGATGGAGCCCACATGCGCACCAATCCCCTGCGCAATCGCCGGGTTGATGGTGTATTTCGCAACGTAACGCTTGGCACGGAAGTTATCATTGCCAGACCCCGCATCCTCGGCCAGCGCACCGCGCTGCTTTTTCATCTTGTCGGCGGTCTGCCAGGTGCGGGTAATGACTTCACCAACACGCCCCATGGCCTGACTGTCTGACGAGATGATCGAAAACGCGCCAAGATCATGCAGGATATCCTCGGCCGCGATGGTTTCACGGCGGATGCGGCTTTCGGCAAAGGCGACGTCTTCGGGGATTTTCGGATCAAGGTGATGGCAAACCATCAGCATGTCCAGATGCTCGTCAATCGTATTGACCGTGAACGGACGCGTCGGGTTGGTCGAGCTTGGCAAGACGTTGGCTTCGCCGCATAGCTTGATGATATCGGGTGCGTGACCACCGCCAGCACCTTCGGTGTGGAAGGTGTGAATGGTACGGCCCTTGAACGATGCACGGGTGTGCTCGACAAAGCCGCTTTCATTCAGGGTATCGGTATGGATCATGACCTGTACATCAAGGTCATCAGCCACCGACAGGCAGGTATCAATCGCAGCCGGGGTCGTCCCCCAGTCTTCATGAAGTTTCAGGCCACAGGCACCGGCCTTGACCTGTTCTTCAAGCGATCCGGGCAGGGTCGCATTACCCTTGCCAAAGAAGCCGATATTCATCGGAATGCCATCAGCCGCCTGCAGCATCCGGGCAATATGCCACGGCCCTGGCGTACAGGTTGTGGCGTTCGTGCCCGCGGCCGGGCCGGTACCACCACCCAGCATGCTGGTCACGCCGGAATAAAGCGCGTCTTCAACCTGCTGCGGGCAAATCCAGTGAATGTGGGCATCAATGCCGCCAGCGGTGATGATATTGCCCTCACCGGCGATGACTTCGGTGCCCGGCCCGATAATAATATCCACACCGGGCTGCACATCCGGGTTGCCGGCCTTGCCGATCCCGGCGATGCGGCCATCGCGAATGCCGATATCGGCCTTGATGATACCGGTATAATCAAGAATCAGCGCATTGGTGATGACGGTATCTACCGCGCCATTGGCGCGCGTTGCCTGTGACTGACCCATGCCATCACGGATCACCTTGCCACCACCGAATTTGACTTCCTCGCCAAGGGTGGTGAAGTCTTTTTCGACTTCGATGATCAGGTCGGTATCCGCCAGTCGCACCTTGTCCCCGACGGTCGGGCCGAACATGGCCGCATAGGACGGACGATCAATTTCGTAAGCCATTTATTCCATCCCCCCGCTTAAAGCTTGCCGTTGATTTTGGCGTTAAAGCCATAGACCGTGCCGGTCCCGGCATATTTCACCAGATTGACTTCGCGCGACTGGCCCGGCTCAAAACGAACAGCGGTACCGGCCGGGATATCAAGGCGAAAGCCACGTGCGGCTTCACGGTCAAAATCAAGACCCGGATTGGTTTCATAGAAATGATAATGCGACCCCACCTGCACCGGGCGATCCCCGGTATTGGCAACGGTGATGGTTTTGGTTTCACGCCCCTCGTTCAGGATGAGGCTGCCTTCCTTGGTAATGATTTCACCTGGAATCATAACGCGCTCCTCTTTCCTTAACGGATTGGTTCGTGAACGGTCACAAGCTTCGTCCCGTCCGGGAAGGTCGCTTCGACCTGAATTTCGTGGATCATTTCGGCAATGCCATCCATCACCTGATCGCGCGTGATCACAGTCGCCCCGTCGCGCATCAGATCGGCAACAGATTTGCCATCGCGCGCCCCTTCAACGACATAGTCGGTGATGATCGCGATCGCTTCGGGATGGTTCAGCTTCACCCCCCGTGCAAGGCGATTGCGCGCCACCATGGCGGCGACCGAAACCAGCAGTTTGTCCTTTTCGCGTGGCGTCAGATTCATGCCTGCCTACTCCTTGGCTTCATCAATTAAATCTCCCACAAACGCGGCAAGCGTGCGGGAAGCCCCCTTGTTTGATGGCGGAATGATTTCCACCACACGCCGTAAACCCGGCGCAATTTCATCGGATCGCGCGCCATGAAACGCGCTATCACAATCCCGTTCATCGCGGTCGCGGCACATAACACATCGCGCGCCTCAAGCCCCTCGCATGCCTGCGCCAGACAATCACGCGCCGCTTCAAGATTTTCTTCCGCGCCGTTGCCAACCAGAATGGCGGTCGCATTGGCGCGTGCACCGTCAAAGGCCGCTTCGTGATCAAGCATGCGCAACACATCGCCTTCGAGATGCAGCGCATCGCGCCAGATCGGACGCCCGTCAATCGAGACATCCCATGCATCACGCGCGAGGCCCGTGGTAAACACTTCGCCGCGGGCAAGGCGGCCAAACACCATCATCTCACCGGCCATGACCATGCCGGTGCCAGATGCACGCACGGTCGTTTTGCGCTTCAGGCGGGCCTGATCAAACAGGATGCTTTCATGGGGCAGCCATTCAAGCCAACCACCATCGGCCACATCCAGATCAACCGACATTTCGCAATCCGGTCCGACCGACCGGTAAATCTTTTCTGCCGCCTGGGCAGTAAACAGGGCGGATGCCCCTTCTTCGACCTTGCCGGCAAAGGCCAGCTTGTCGCCGCCAACCATCCCGCCCGACGTTGTCACCAGAACAGCCGTCGTCAGATCCCCGGCCACCGGGCGCGGGAACAGGATTTTCATCGGGTCACGGTAATAAAGATGATCAAGGGCTGCATGCCCGCCCTGATGCGCCGCACCCTTGCCCAGACGGAACGTCACCTCGCCCCGGCCATCAGTGATGATGCGGGCGGGCGTTGCTGGCGTTTCCATCTCCGCATTCGGATTTGCGGATGTTATGGGTTCAAGTTTGCGAAGCTGCACAAAGACACCTGATTAATGCGGCCCACTTACGGAGCCTTGTTACCAAGGGGCTTCACAGCAAGATGCGGGCCAACCGCCGACAGCTCGCCGACACTGGGGTTCTGGCGGCGTTTGGCCCGGTTGGCGGCGCAACATCTGCGCAATTTTTTGGCAAATGCTGATCAAACAGTCAGATAGGCGCGGACTTTTTCGCGATCGAGTGTTTCTTTCGCGCCTGACAAAACCACCTCGCCGCGTTCAAGCACGACAATCTCGTCGGCCAGCTCGTGGGCGAATTCAAAATATTGCTCGACGAGCAGGATCGCCATATCACCACGGTCGGCCAGCTGTTTGATGACACGCTGAATGTCCTTGATGATGGATGGCTGAATGCCCTCGGTCGGTTCATCAAGCACCAGCAATCGCGGACGGGTGACAAGCGCACGCCCGATGGCCAACTGCTGTTGCTGCCCACCCGAAAGGTCCCCGCCACGACGACCTAGCATGTCACGCAGCACCGGGAACAGCTCGAAAATCTCGTCAGGGATATGGCGCAGGGCACGCGGGAGTGCGGCAAAGCCTGTCTCAAGGTTTTCCTTTACCGTCAGAAGCGGAAAAATCTCGCGCCCTTGCGGGACAATCGCGATGCCATTGGCCGAACGCCGATAAGACGGATCACGCGAGATATCCTTGCCTTCCCATTTGATGTTGCCATCTGCAATCGGATGCTGACCAACCACGGCCCGCATTAGGGATGTTTTGCCAACCCCGTTACGCCCCAGAACCGCGGTCACCTTGCCGGTTTCAGCACTCAGCGACACCTTGCGCAACGCATGGGACGCGCCATAGAACAGATCAATATTGCTGACATCAAGCATGTTCAACTCCCCTAGCGGCCCAGATAGACTTCAATGACCCGCGGGTCTTTCTGCACATGATCAAGGCGCCCTTCGGCCAGAACCGATCCTTCGTGCAGAACGGTCACCTTGCAATCAAGGTCGCGGACGAATTCCATGTCATGCTCAACCACGACGACCGAGTATTCCTTGGAAATCGACCGTAAAAGTTTTGCGGTTTCCTCGGTCTCGGAATCAGTCATCCCGGCAACCGGTTCATCCACCAGAAGAAGTTCGGGTTCCTGCATCAACAGCATGCCGATTTCCAGCCATTGTTTCTGCCCGTGCGAAAGATTGGCGGCCATTTCATCACGCTTGTCTTCCAGCATGATGGTGACCAGCGTCTTTTCGATCTTGATCTTTTCCGCTGCGCTCAGGCGATGGAACAGCGCCTGAAACACGCCGCGCCCGCCGGAGCACGCCAAAAGCAGGTTGTCGAACACCGTATGGCTTTCAAACACCGTTGGCTTCTGGAATTTGCGTCCGATGCCCAGATTGGCGATCTCGGCCTCGTCCAGCTTGGTCAGATCAATCTCGCTTTTAAACAGGACATCACCGGTATCAGGCCGGGTCTTGCCCGTGATGATATCCATCATGGTTGTCTTGCCGGCCCCGTTCGGGCCGATGATGGCGCGCAGTTCACCCGGCTCGACATAGAATGACAGGTTATTAAGCGCGCGGAACCCGTCAAAGGTCACCGACACCCCGTCAACATACAGGATGGTTTCCGACCTGGCGGATTTGACCTGTTCCTCGTCCGAGGCATTCTTTTGAATGGCGGCTGCTTCGCTCATGCCTTGCCTCCTTCATTTGCGCGGCGTTTGCGCCAGGCCGTGATGATGGATTGCCGGTCAGGCGATCCGAATGCCGGGATGGCACCGATCACGCCTTTTGGCAGGAACAGGGTGACGGCAATGAACAACCCGCCCAGGAAGAATAGCCAGAAGTCCGGCATCGCCCCGGTAAAGAAGGTCTTGGCATAGTTGACGATAAACGCGCCCAGCACCGCCCCATACAGCGTGCCACGCCCGCCAACCGCAACCCAGATGACGATTTCAATCGAAAGGGCCGGGGCAAATTCGCCCGGATTGATGATCCCGACCTGCGGCACATAAAGCGCACCGGCAATACCGGCCATCACCGCTGAAACGGTAAAGACGAACAGCTTGTAATACTCAACCCGGTATCCCGTGAAGCGCACCCGGCTTTCGGCATCACG
>NZ_DBGS01000111.1:10468-42149 GCF_002295455.1 Thalassospira sp. UBA848
GATGCGACAAACAATCCAGCCCGCGTGCCATCTGATTGCAATGAATAACCCAGCAGATCCTTGAAATCGGTCAGACCGTTATTGCCGCCAAAGCCCATATCGTTGCGGAAGAAGGCCAGTAGCAACGCATAGGTCATGGCCTGCGTGATGATCGAAAGATACACCCCCGTCACGCGTGAGCGGAAGGCAAGGAAGCCAAAGACAAAGGCCAGAAGCCCCGGAACAAACATCGCCATGACGATGGCAAACCAGAACATGTCAAAGCCATACCAGTACCATGGCAGTTCCTGCCAGTTCAGGAAGACCATGAAGTCCGGCAGGATCGGATCGCCATAAACGCCGCGATCGCCGATCTGGCGCATCAGATACATGCCCATGGCATAACCACCGAGCGCAAAGAACGCCCCGTGGCCAAGTGACAAAATCCCGCAGAACCCCCAGATCAGATCGACGCTCAAGGCAAGCAAAGCATAGCAAAGATACTTGCCCAGTAGACTGACCATCCAGGTCGGCACATGAAAGGCGGAGCTTTCCGGCAACAACAGGTTGCTTGCCGGCACCAGAATGGCAGCCGCGATCAGAATGCCCAAAAGGATCATTCCACCACGGTCGTTCAGCAACCAGCCGATGACCGGCGTCATTTGATATTTTTGGCGGTAATCGGTCATGGATCAGGCCTCCACCGCGCGACCTTTAAGGGCAAACAGTCCCTTGGGTCGTTTCTGGATAAACAGGATCAGCGCAATCAGGACAAAGATCTTGGCCAGAACCGCACCTGCGACCGGCTCAAGGAACTTGTTCACAATCCCAAGGCTGAACGCCCCCAGAACCGTACCCCAAAGGTTCCCGACCCCGCCGAACACGACGACCATGAAACTGTCGATAATATAGGTCTGACCAAGGTTCGGGCTGACGTTTGAAATCTGGCTGAGTGCCACACCGGCGATGCCTGCAATCCCAGAGCCCAGACCAAAGGTCAGCGCATCGACATAGCCGGTGCGAATGCCGACCGACCCGGCCATGCGCCGGTTTTGCGTGACAGCGCGCATCTGCAAACCAAACGCGGTATAGCGCAGCACAGCGGCAATGCCCGCAACAACGATGATGCTAAACAAAATGATCCAAAGCCGGTTATAGGTCAGCACCAGACCGGTCGAAAATTCAATCGCCCCACTCATGAAATCAGGTGCGGTAACCTGTTGGTTGGTCGCCCCGAAGATGGTCCGGATTGCCTGCTGCAAGACAAGGCTGACACCCCATGTCGCAAGCAGAGTTTCAAGCGGGCGACCATACAGGAAACGGATCACGGACCGTTCGATCACAACCCCGACCGCACCGGCGACAAGAAACGCCGCAGGTACTGAAATCGCCAGCGACCAGGCCGACCCGGATGGCAAAAATGATCCCAGCGCCTGCTGCACCATAAAGGTGGTATAGGCGCCAATCATGATCATCTCGCCATGGGCCATGTTGATGACCCCCATCACCCCAAAGGTAATGGCAAGACCAACAGCGGCGAGCAGCAGGACCGAACCCAGACTGATTCCGCGATAAACATCACCCACCGTCTGCCAGGTCGACAGGCGGCCTTCGACGGATTCAAGCGCATCATTGGCCGCGGCAATGACTTCGGGCTCAAAGCCGCCTGCCTCGGCACTGGCAACGAACTGATAAAGCACCGCACGGATTTGCGGGGTGGTTTCGCTTGAAAGAACCTCGATCGCAGCCAGGCGTTCTTCGGTGGTTTCACCTGCCGCCAGCGCCATGGTCGCACGCGCCAGTTCCATACGGGCCAGAAGCGTTTCATCTTCTTCGCGATCAATCGCGCGCAAAAGCAACGGCAGCATCGCCGGATCACGGGCATCCATGATCTGTTCCACCGCATTGGTCCGCGTCGTCAGATCCGGGCTAAACAGGTTCAGCGTCGCCAAGGCATCACGCAGCACACCGCGCAGACGGTTATTGACCTTGATCTTGGAAATTTCCTTTGATCCGCTTTCGCCGATCTCTTCACCGCTGACAATGTCGATATGGGTATAAACCTTGCCCTGTTTGCGGGTGATCACGACATGTTCGTCACTTTCGCGGACATAAAGGTCGCCTTCGAGCATCGCACGCAGGATCGGCGCAACACGGGGGTCCCCGTCTGCTGCCATTTCCTCGATCACTTCGATTTTCTGGGTCGAACTTTTGGCATCAAGCCTTTCGGCTACGTTGCGAAGCTCTTCATCGCTATAGGCCATCGCCATATCGGGAACAGCCATGAAAAAGATCAAAAGACAGGCCAGAACGGCACCAAGTCGACTGCCGGATTTCCGGGCCTGTTGAAGGCAGTGCGGAGAACGGCGCAGCATCGAAAACATGTCATTGCGCATGATCACCAAACCTTTGAATACAAAACGGAAAAGGAAATAAAGAATTGTCGGGCATGGCCCCGCAGAAAGGCCGCCCCAAAGTGAACAGGCCGGTCGCACAGCTGCAACCGGCCCATCCAAAACCAATTAGTACATCGGTTTTTCACAGTTGCCGCAGACCCACGGATAGGTCCAGTCGGCGGTCAGCTTTGCGCTTTCCGGCAGGAAGTCCGACCATGCATCGCCAACGACGGTGCCTTCGGTTTCCCAAACGATGTCGAATTGGCCATTATCCTGAACCTCGCCGATCAGAACCGGCTTGGACAGGTGGTGGTTAGTGTTCATGACAGCAGTGCCACCGGTCAGGTTGGCAACTTCCTGGCCATACATTGCCTGACGAACCGCATCGACATCGGTGGTGCCAGCCTGCTCAACAGCCTGTTTCCACATGTTGAAGCCGATATAGGTTGCTTCCATCGGGTCGTTGGTTACGCGCGACTCATCACCGATAAAGGCGTGCCATTTTTCGATGAAGGCAGCATTGGCATCAGACTCGACCGACTGGAAATAGTTCCAGGCAGCAAGGTGACCAACCAGCGGCGCGGTATCGATACCGGCCAGCTCTTCTTCACCAACCGAGAAGGCAACAACCGGAATGTCTTCGGCTTTGATGCCCTGGTTTGCCAGTTCCTTGTAGAACGGAACGTTGGCGTCACCGTTAATGGTCGAAACCACTGCGGTTTTCTTGCCAGCAGATGCGAATGCTTTCACGTCAGCAACAATCGACTGCCAGTCGGAATGACCGAACGGGGTGTAGTTCTCCATGATGTCTTCATCGGAGATACCCTTGCCGTTCAGATAAGAACGCAGGATCTTGTTGGTGGTACGCGGATACACATAGTCGGTACCCAGAAGAACGATACGCTCGGCAGAGCCGCCATCTTCGCTCATCAGGTAGTCAACAGCCGGAATGGCCTGCTGGTTCGGAGCTGCACCGGTATAGAACACGTTGCGCGAGCTTTCTTCGCCTTCGTACTGGACCGGATAGAACAGCATGCTGTTGAGTTCTTCGAAGACCGGCAGAACCGATTTACGCGAAACCGACGTCCAGCAACCGAACACAACATCAACCTGTTCCTGCTCGATCAGCTCACGGGCTTTTTCGGCAAACAGCGGCCAGTCAGAAGCCGGGTCAACGACCACTGCTTCAACTTCCTTGCCAAGCAGGCCACCGTTCTTGTTCAGATCGTCAACCAGCATCAGGACAGTGTCCTTCAGCGTGGTTTCGGAAATCGCCATCGTCCCGGAAAGAGAGTGCAGCACGCCAACCTTGATGGTTTCTGCTGCCTGTGCGGCTGACATTGCCATCGCAGACACTGCCATGGCCCCGGCGCCGATAAGCGCCTGAAGCTTCTTATTCATTTATAGCCTCCACTGAGTTTTTATTGCACCGCCACCTCACTTGCTAAAACCGTGCCAGACTCAGAGGCCAAATCGAATAAAATCACGAATCGAGGGATTTCCACGCAATAAGCGATCATTCTACAGCTTGTTTTGGGAAAATATTTGCGCATACCGCGTTTTGTATGACTATTTTTCAATCAATGATCACATTTTGATTATTTTTTGATCACATTGACGTCGCCGTATTCACAGCTTATCTCAGGGGCGGAAGTTTCGCCTTTGCTGAGCTTATTGCACCACAATCTGCCCTGTGCTGGCGGCTTCCTGCCCCGTCGGGAAACCGGCGGGGCGCACCACTTCAGAACACCCGTTCGGACCGGATCATTCCGCTGCGATCAAACCTGATGTTGGTGAAATTGACCCGATCACGGTCCGAATTTGATCGCGCAACCAGATCAAACCAACATCCTTGTCTGTCCAGACAGCCCAATTCATTGTGACCGGCGGGAACGCGACCTCAATCGGCATCGGCCCATAGGACAACCCGAACAGCGATGCATATTGTGTTGCAATTCGATTGGGTACTGTTGCAATCACCGCACTGTTGCGCGCCGCCGCCAGAAGCGGCATGAAGTCCGGCGCTGCCAGTACAACATCAAGCTCGATCCCCATACCCTGAAGTGCCACCCCGACACATCCCGCGACATTTTCCGTTTGCGACAAAACGGCATGACGCGACGCCAGATACGCTTCGCGCGACAACGGGACGGTCAGATCAAGAATATCGGGATTAAAGCAACACGCGACTTCCGAATTGAAAAGCACCTCGCCGAAATTGCCTGATTTCAACTGGCTCTTGCAGCCAATCGCAACATCGATTTCGCCACCATTGATCATGTGATCAACCGTTTCCGCCGTAATCGTTCGGCTCAGAATCTTGAGCCCCGGCGCCTCATGCTGAAGATGCCGCAAAAGTACCGGCAACAGGATCATGTCCATCTCCCCGGTGACACCCAGCCGGAAAACACGCTCGGCGGTTTTCGGATCGAAACAATCCGTGGCCTGAATGGCGTTTTGTGCCTGCGAAAGTGCCGTACGCACCGGCCCGGCCAACGCCCGCGCCTTGGCAGTTGGCTGCATCTTTTGCCCGACGCGAACAAACAGGTCATCTGCCATCAGCATGCGCAACGTATTAAGATTGTGACTCATCGCAGACTGCCCGATCCGCAGTTTCTCTGCGGCCTTGGTCACGCTCATCTCCTGCATCATTGCGTCAAACGCAATCATCAGGTTTAGGTCAAAAGACCGTAAATTGAAATGATCAATATTATCCATGACTGGTATCGATTTGATTACTGACTTCGTGCACTATAGCCTTTCCCCATCAGCTGACAACCCGCCGGTTCACACCGGCATGATTTGAGGGAAAAGAAAATGTTATCACGTCGCGATTTGCTCAAAAGCACGCTTGCCGCAGGCGCCGTGGGTGCCGTTGGCAGCACGGTATTTGTTCCGCTTGCCGCCAAGGCCAAAGCACCTCTGGCCGGAACGCAGGCCCCTGGCTATTACCGGGTGATGGTCGGTGATGTCGAAGTCACCGCCCTTTCGGACGGTGCTGCGCAATTCCCCATCGCTGACCTTTATGTCAACACCACCCCGGAACAGGCGCGCCTGGCCCTTGCCAATGCCTTTCAGGGAACCCCAACCTATCTTTCGGTGAATGCCTATTTGCTGAATTTTGGTGATCGTCTTGTGCTGCTTGATGCTGGCACCAGCGATCTGATGGGGCCGGCACTGGGTAAACTTCCCGCCAACATCGTTGCCTCGGGTTATCATCCCGATCAGATTGATGATGTGGTGATCACGCATATTCACCCCGATCACACCGGCGGCCTGACACTGGCTGGCGCAAAGGTCTTCCCCAACGCCACGGTGCATGTCCCCGAAGCAGACAAGGCCTTCTGGCTGAGTGCCGAAAACAAGGCAAATGCTCCCGAAGACGCCAAAGGCTTCTTTGATCAGGCAGTGGCATCAATCAAGCCATACGAAGACAGCAACACCCTTCAAACCTATGCGCCGGACGAAGCGGCCATCGCAGGCAAGATCAACTCGACCTTCCGCCCCGGCCACACGCCCGGTCACAGTGCACTTTGGATCGAAAGCAACGGCGAGAAGTTTGTCTATTGGGGTGACATCACCCATGGCGATGTTGTCCAGTTTGACGACCCGAACGTCGCCATTGTGTTTGATGGCGATACCGAACTGGCGATCAAGTCGCGTGAAGCCGCATTTGCCGAAGCAGTACAGGAAAAATACCTTGTTGCCGGCTGCCATGTCGCCTTCCCGGGCCTTGGTCACGTGCGGGAAGACGCCACCATGTATGACTGGGTGCCAATGAACTATCGCGCTGACGTCTAAGACCGGGAATGTGATCCCCCATCCCCACCGGTTTACGGACGACCCGTCAACGCAAAAGGGCGGTCGCATAATGCGACCGCCCTTTCAGTTGTTCCCTGCGCAACTTGCCTATTCCGGCATGCCCGCGCGGATCCACTGACCAAGCTGGGCGCGCTCTTCGTCCGTCATTTCCGTTAAATTGCCAAGCGGCATGGCCCGCCCGATGACGGCCTGCGCCAGTATGCGCTGTGCGCTGGCTTCGATCTGGGCCAAATCATCAAACATTACGCCTGCCGGGGCTTCGTCAAAACCCTCATCACTTGGATTGGCCGAATGGCAAGTCGTGCATCGCGTCTGGACAATCGCCAGTGCATGATCAGCGGTAATGATGTCTTCATCGGCCAGTTTGACCGCATCGGGGTCATAGCTTGCAAACATCGCCAGCACCGCCATACCGACACCTGCGGCCGGAAGTTGCCAGACAACCGCCTTGCCGGTGCCACCGGCATTGCGCGTATTGAAGAAATGCCGCACCAGACCGCCAATAATCAGGATCAACCCGACAATCAGCCACGACTGATCATGTGAAAACAGCATCGAATAGTGGTTGCTGATCATCATCAGCAATACCGGAAGCGTCAGGTAGTTGTTATGCGTCGAACGCTGCTTGGCCTGAAGACCCAGTTTCGGATCGGGCTTTTCCCCGGCCATCAGACTGGCCACGACCTTTTTCTGGTTTGGAATGATGATGCGAAACACGTTGGCGGCCATGATCGTGCCAATCATCGCACCCACATGGATAAACGCACCGCGCCCACTGAACACATTGGTAAACAGATAGCTTGCGGCCATGATCAGGATGAAAAGCGCAACCGCCAGCGTATCGGTGCGTTTGCCAATCGCACTTTTGCAGATGATGTCATAGATCACCCACCCGGCAAACAGGCTGCCAAGCCCAATCAGGATCGCATCCATCTTGGTCAGCGCCAGCACGCTGGGGTCGATCAGATAGCTTTCGGCACTCCAGTAATACATGGTGACCAAAAGCGCAAAGCCGGTAATCCAGGTGAAATAGGCCTCGTATTTGAACCAGTGCAGCTCGGGCGGCATGGAACTGGGGGCGACCATCCATTTGTTCACATGATAAAAACCACCACCATGGACCATCCAGGCTTCACCATAGACGCCCTCATCCATGCCCGGACGCTTGCGCAGGGACAAATCCAGCCACACGAAATAGAATGAAGACCCGATCCAGGCGATACCCGTAATCAAATGCGCCCAGCGCAGGATCAGATTGATCCAGTCCTGAAACAGAATATCCACGGTCTTTGAAACCTCCGTCTCGCCCATGCGCGGTTTCCAGCGCGCTGGCAGCCCTGCCTTAAATGATGCCCCGGGACGCGTGAATGGCTCTGATGGCAGCATTTTGCCCGGGCTTAATTCAGTCGATCTGTAACACAGTCCCCCGACCGCCTCTATTATTTAGGGGTTGAGCATAATCGAAATGACTTTCAAAATAATCTTTAAAATGGCAGAGTGTGGCCGCTAATCTGCCCATATAATGTTTTAAAAAGACCTCAGACATCAGGAGCTTCCCGCGCCATGTCCGACTTTGAGGACATCCAGATTTTTGTCCGTGTTGCCGAACTTGGCAACCTTTCTGCTGCCGGGCGTGAATTGCGCCATTCGGCGGCAGTGGTATCCAACCGGATCGCCCGCCTTGAAGAACGTCTGGGTGTGCGTTTGCTCAATCGCACAACACGCCGGGTCAATCTGACGACGGAAGGCGATGTTTATTACCGGCACTGCCTGCGCATTCTCACAGAAATGCAGGAAGCCGAAAACGCCATCGCCAACCAGAAAAACACCACGCGGGGTCCTGTTACGCTGACCTGCCCGGTGGCGTTTGGCAACAAATACGTCGCCCCGATCATTCCGAAATTTGTTGAACAGAACCCGGATGTGCAAATCCGCCTGCATCTGTCTGATCGGTTGCTGGATCTGTTGCAAGACAAGGTCGATCTTGCCATCCGCATTGCAGAGCTCAAGGAAAGCTCGCTGATTGTCCGCAAACTGGCCACCAACAAGCGCATGCTGGTCGCAAGCCCGGATTATCTTGAAAAGAACGGCACACCCAAGGCGCCCGCAGACCTTTTGAACCACAATTGCCTTCTGCTGCGCTTCCCGGGATCACAGCAATATCAATGGACCCTGCAGGGGCCGAATGATGAACCACCGGTCACCCTGGCCGTCGCCGGTTCCATGGATTCAGATAACAGCGAAGTCCTGACCCGCTGGTGCCTTGATGGGCATGGCATTTCGCTGAAATCGAACTGGGAAGTCGACGAATATCTGCGCGACGGACGCCTTGTACGCGTCCTGCCCGATTACCAGCCCCCCTCACATGCGGTCTATACGCTCTACCCGGAAAACCGGTATTTGCCGACCCGTGTCCGCGCCTTTGTCGATTTTCTGGTGGCAGAATTTGGCGGCACGCCGCCCTGGGAACGCTAAACAAAAAACGCCCCGAACAGATGTCGGGGCGTTTTTTGTCGTTCGCTATAACTGACTTAGCTTTTGGCAAGCTCCAGGTACCCGCTCAGAACCGCGGCGACATTGTGCCCGATCACGTCATGGGCATAACCGCCTTCCATCGTGAACACGGTTTTAAGACCCAACCGCCCGATCATCTGACCGATGCGGTTGAAATCATCGGTCTGGAGCTTGAAGTCGCAAATCGGTTCGGCTTCGTGGGCATCCACACCAAGCGCCACCACCAGTGCATCGGCCTGCCAGGTCAGAAGTTTCTGCATGGCCTTGGCAAAGCCAGCCCCCCAGGCGCCAAAATCACTCCCGCCCGGAAGCGGCACATTAAGGTTCGCCCCCTGTCCATCGTTGCGCCCGGTTTCATTGGCATAGCCCATGAAGAACGGGAACTGATGGGTCGGGTCGGCATGGATCGAAATCGTCAGAACATCACCGCGCTCATAGAATATATCCTGCGCGCCATTGCCATGATGATAGTCGACATCAAGGATCGCGACCTTTTTCGCGCCCTTGGCAATCATGTGCTGGGCGGCGATGGCGGCATTGTTCAAGAAGCAATACCCACCATATCGGTTGGCGTGGGCATGATGCCCCGGTGGGCGCGTCAACGCAAAGGAGGACTCATTATCGCTCCAGGCGGCCTCGGCGGCAGAGATCACGGTCTGCGCGCCCCAATAGGCGGCCTTCCAGGTTCCCTGTGTGATCGGCGTGTCCGATGAAATGGCATATTGGCCCAGACGGGCGCTGATATGTTCGGGCTTGCCACCGGAAAAACCGGCAGTGGGCCAGACATAGGGAAAGGCATCGCCGCTATTCCCGGCCTTGGTCCAGCCATCCCACGCGGTTTCAAGAAAATCGAGATAATCCGGATCATGGATCGCGCGGATCGGGTCCATGCCGTGATCCTTGGGATCAAACAGCTGTGCCTTGATCGCATGGGCTACGGCATCACGAATGATCGGAATACGCCGGGCGTTTTCAAAACACGGCACCATGCGCCCGTGATGCATTTCGCCCGCCCCGTCATGGGCATCGTGACGCGAATTGAAGAAAACCCGCATGGCACCGCTCTCCTGACTGAAAATCTGTCTTGGGCGCTATCATGACGCCCAAGACAACGTGTTGCACGCAGAAAGCGGCTATTTCTTGGCGGTATAAAGCAGCTTCTCAATCGTTTTAAGGAAACCACCCAGTTGATTGCGCAGGTTTTCCGACTGATCAGCAAGACGGCCAGCCATATCGCGCGTGGTATCAGCAGCCTCTCCGGTACGTCCGGCCATGTCCGATACCACGGTAATGTTGTCGGTGACTTCCTGTGCGCCGCCTGATGCCTGTTCAACATTGCGCGTGATGTTGCTTGAAAGGTTCGCCTGGGTTTCGACATTGCCCGAAATCGTGTCCGAACGTGCGGCCAGATCATCAATCACCCCGGCAATTTCACGGATCGAGCCAACCGACTGCTCAATCGCAGTCTGGATATCCTGAACCTTTTCCTCGATGCTTTCGGTCGCCTTACTGGTCTGGTTGGCCAGCCCCTTGACCTCGTTGGCAACCACCGCAAAGCCTTTGCCCGCCTCACCGGCACGAGCGGCCTCGATGGTGGCATTCAATGCCAGAAGGTTGGTCTGGGCGGCAATGTCACGGATAAAGCTGACAACTTCGACAATCTCGCCGGCTGCGGCTTCAAGCTGTCCGATGCGACCATCGGTTTCCTGCGCAAGGCCATTGGCACGGTGCGCAATCTCGACCGACTCGCGGGCCTGATCGGACACATTGCGGATCGATTCATTCAGCTCTTCCGAGGCGCTTGAAAGTTCGCTCACATTGGCTGCAGTCTGGCGCGCTGCGGCGGCGACATTGGTTGAACGCGAACTGGTTTCATGGGCGATGGAATTGGCATCACCCGATGCTTCGGCAAGGGCCGTTGCCGCATTGGCAATTTCATCGACTGCGGCAAAAGAACCGCTTTTGAATTCTTCAAGAACATCGGCAAAGCCCGAAAGCTTCTGTTCGATCGAGGCACTGGCAGCGTTAATGCGCTTGGCCGAAGACAGATAGTCGCCAACCAGCCCGGTCTCGACAATGCGACGATAATAACGGTTCTCGGAAACCGCCCCCATGGATGCCGCACTTTCACGCAGGAACGCATCATTGCGGTCGATCAGACGGTTGATCGCAATGAACAGTTCACGCATGTCCGAGTGACTATCGACATTGGTAATGCGGGCTTCGTAATCACCATCGGCTGCGGCCAGAACCACATCCAGTGCCTTTTTGATACCTGATTTTGAACCACCAAACAGCGACATTAGAACCTCGAACCTTCGATTTCGGGGGCGCGGGAACACCCCGATGATACTTTAAAGACTTTGAATAAACTCGTCGTACGACAGGCCCGTGTCAGACAGTTTCTGCATCAGGACTTCGGATGCGGCGTTCATTCCGTCCTTCCGATTGGGCGTGCTTTCTTCAATCTTGCGAAGCTCCTCATACAGAGGAATGATCTTTTCGCTGATGACCTTCGGATCTGGCACGCGTCGATTGGAATGATATCCAACCACATTGTGCGCAGCGTCAAAACTTGGCGTGATGTGGGCATAAACCCAGTAATGATCGCCATTGCTTGCCATATTCACGACATAGGCGAAGATTTCCTTCCCCGCCGAAATCCGGTCCCACAACAGCTTGAAAATGCAGCGCGGCATATCCGGATGCCGGATGAGTGAATGTGGCTGACCAAGGACTTCTTTTTCCGAATAGTCGGAAAGGCGTAAAAACACCTCGTTGGCATAGGTGATCCGCCCTTTGAGATCGGTTTTGCTTACGATCAATTCTTCCGGTTTGAAATGGCGTTCCCGTCCGGATGGAAGAATACCTGAAGGCTTGTCGCTCACCCTAAGACCTCGTTTCTTTTTTTAACCATGCCCGCATTTCTGAAATTCAGGCGAAATTTATTAGTCAATTATCATGTAAAAATGCGTCTGCGAAGAAAAAATGTTATCGTTTCATACGCTTCTTTCTCAAGGACTAACATACATATCTGGAATTATTATTTGATAAAATATTGTCCGCACTAACACTATTCAACCCTTGCTTGTTGGTAAATGCGGATACGGACGGGACTGATTTTCGGGCAAATATTACATCTGTTGCTGACAGATGAATTAAGCACCTTTGTAACGAATTCATGTATCATCAACCAAAGCGCGAACCGTCAGGGTAAGAACCGATGACGCAAGATCTCCGGAATTTTCCATATCGTGTCGTCATTCACGAAAAGCATTCTGCGCAAGCGGTGCTGGACTGGCTCGACACCAATGTCATGAGCAAGAACTGGACGATGGGGATTCGCAAAATCGAAATCCCGCGCGCCGGTCAACCCGATCCGATTGTCGATATGGTGATCTATTTCAATCGCCGGGGCGACATGGAACGCTTTCGCGACAAATGGGCTGGCAAAGCACGCGAACACAAGGTCAAGCTACGGGGCTGGCGGGCCGCCCTTTATGCGCTGCTTCACCCGCGCACCGAAATGGTTGCCTATGAAAAGGTCGATGACGCCAAGCCGAAATGATCCGCGCCCACAAAAGCCCGGTACTTATCTGTTGGCATATCGCCCGTTGCCGTAATGAAAAAAGCCCCGTGCAACTCAATGCACGGGGCTTCGTCATTCAGCCGATCCAAACGGATCGGAAAGCTGACTTATTTCGGCAGTTCAGCGTCAATGCCCTGAACGTACCAGTCCATGCCCAGCAGCATGCCGTCATCAGCAACTTCGCCTTCTGCAATGCGCAGCTCGCCAGCCTGATCATAGATCGGGCCGGTGAACGGGTGGAATTCACCCGAAGAAATCTTGGCAGCGGTTTCTTCTGCCAGTGCTTTCACGTCGTCAGGCATGTTGGTGTACGGTGCCATTTCGACCATACCCGAATCAATGCCACCCCAGGTGTCCTGCGACTCCCAGGTACCATCAGCAACGGCCTTCGCGCGGGCAACATAGTAGCTGTCCCAGTTATCAACGATCGCGGTCAGCTGTGCTTTCGGGGCGAACTTGATCATGTCAGATGCCTGACCGAAACCAAGAACACCACGGTTTTCAGCAACCTGAAGCGGTGCCGGACTGTCGGTGTGCTGAACCATGATGTCTGCACCCTGGTCAATCAGCGCCTTGGCCGCATCGCCTTCTTTGCCCGGATCGTACCAGGTGTTGGCCCAGACGACTTTGACTTCAACGTCCGGGTTAACCGACCATGCACCCATCATGAAGGAGTTGATGCCACGTACAACTTCCGGGATCGGGAAGGAACCGACATAACCGACAACGTTGGATTTGGTCATTTTACCGGCGATCACACCCGCAACATAACGGCCTTCATAGAAACGGGCCGCATAGGTCGACAGGTTGTCTGCGCGCTTGTAACCGGTTGCGTGTTCGAATTTGACATCCGGGAACTGCTTGGCAACTTTTTCGGTCGGGTTCATGTAACCGAACGAAGTGGTGAAGATCAGGTCATGGCCGGTCTGGGCCATCTGACGGATCACGCGCTCTGCGTCGGCACCTTCCGGCACGCTTTCGACATAGCTGGTGGTCGCAGCATCGCCGAGTTCGGCTTCAATCGCCTGACGGCCGATGTCATGGCGATAGGACCAACCGTGATCACCAATCGGGCCGACATAGACAAAACCGACTTTAACGTCTTCGGCCTGGGCTGCACCCATGCCGGTTGCGAGGGCACCAACAGCCGCAACGGCGGCAAGTGTGCGCTTCACGAGGCTTGCATTCATAATTTCAGTCTCCCTGTTAGACACTCAATCAGGATTTATACGTTATTCCTGATCGCAATCAATGACGCGTTCCTGCACAAACCAAATCTCAGACAAACCGGACAAGCCGTGGCCCGGCTTGTGTGAGGTTTGGCAAGTGCAGTCTTCCTCCCGTCGGGCCGGAACATCATTTGGCGTGTTCCGGTCCCGCACACAAAGCCACCAAACGCTATTGGGCGGCTCTGAACGCCTGCCCGATACAGGCTGGCGCATTCAGTCTGATTTTCGCACGGTCGCTTGAAATAATCACCAGCACGATCACAGTCGCCAGATACGGCAGCATCGACATGAACTGGCTGGGCACATGAATGCCAGCCCCCTGTGCATGAAGCTGCATTACCGAAATCAGGCCAAACATATAGGCCCCGGCAACCAGACGTCCTGGACGCCACGTGGCAAACACCACCAGCGCCAATGCGATCCAGCCACGACCGGCGGTCATGTTTTCCGCCCACATCGGCGTATAGGAAAGCGACAAATACGCACCACCAAGACCCGCCATCGCGCCGCCAAACATGGTGGCAAGGTAACGGATCTTGATCACGGAATAGCCAATCGCATGCGCCGAATGATGGGAATCGCCAACTGCCTTAAGAACAAGACCGGCACGCGATTTCGCCAGGAACCACCCGACACCGATTACAACAGCAATCGAAAGGTAAACCAGGAAATCCTGCCCGAACAGGATCGGACCAATAATCGGAATGGCGCTGATACCCGGGATGGCAAGGGCGGGCAGCGGATCAATCGCAAAGCCGACAAACCCCGACCCGACAAGGGCGGAAAAACCAACCCCAAAGATCGTAAGCGCAAGCCCCGTCGCCACCTGATTGGCCATCAGGGTGAGTGTGAGAAACGCAAAGATCAGCGACATCATGGCGCCGGCCAGAACGGCGGCCAAAATCCCGACAGTGGCCGAGCCGGTTGACGCGGTTACGGCAAAACCGGCAATCGCCCCCACCAGCATCATGCCTTCAACACCAAGGTTGAGAACACCGGATTTCTCGGTAATCAGCTCACCGGTTGCCGCCAGCAAAAGCGGCGTGGATGCGGTAATCACCGTCAGAACAAATGGGACAATCCATTCCATTATGCGGTTCTCCCTTTTGCCGCGATAGAGCCGAAACGAATGCGGTATTTGGTCAAAACATCACAGGCCAGCAGGAAAAACAGCAAGATCCCCTGGAACAGCCCGGTCACAGCATTGGGCAGGCCCAATGTAATCTGCGCCAGTTCCCCGCCCAAATAGGTCAGCGCCATGATCAAACCGCCAAACAGGATCCCGACGGGATGCAAACGCCCAAGGAATGCAACAATGATCGCGGTAAAGCCATAGCCCGGCGAGATCGATGGCTGAAGCTGCCCGATGGGTCCTGCCACCTCGAACAAACCGGCCAGACCTGCCAGCGCCCCGCCCAAAAGCAAGGTAAACCAGACCATGCGTTTCTGACGGAACCCGACATGGCGGGCAGCCTGCGGGGCCTTGCCCACAACGCGCAGCTGGAAACCGATCACGGATTTTGACAGCAACAACCAACCGGCAATCACCACCAGAACCGCAACGGCGGTGCCAAGGTGCACACGCGATCCTTCAAAGATGATCGGAAGCAAACCGGCATCCGGGAACGGGCGTGATTCCGGGAAATTGAACCCTTCCGGGTTCCGCCACGGTCCATGCACAAGGAAGCTTAAAAACAGCGTTGCGACATAGGTCAGCATCAGGCTGGTCAGGATTTCATTGGCGTTAAAGCGCGTGCGCAGCAGTGCCGGGATCGCGCCCCAGAATGCACCGCCCAGCGCACCAAGCACAAACATGGCCGGCATCAGAAGGATGCTTTCGCTGTCATGGAAATACAGCGCCAGTCCACCGCCAAAGATCGCCCCCATGGTCAGCTGGCCTTCGGCCCCGATGTTCCAGACATTGGCCCTAAAGCCCATGGCAAGACCAACCCCGATAATGACAAGCGGGGTCGCCTTCACAAACAGCTCGGAAATGCCATAGCTGTTATTGATCGGCAGAATGAAAAACGTATAAAGCGCATCAAACGGGTTCTTGCCCATAAAGGCAAAGATGATCCCGCCGACGACAAGCGTCATAAGGATTGCCAGAACCGGCGACAGATAAACCATCGCCTGGGAATGCTGGCGACGGGGTTCAAGCCTGACCAACGCGACCTCCCTCTACTTGCGTGTCGTTCGCCGGGGTCGCGTTGCCTTCAAGATCATGAAGCCCCCCCATCAACAGACCAATTTCCTCGATGCTGACATCGGCCATCGGACGCGGTTTGGACATTTTGCCCTCCGCCATCACGACAACAGAGTCACAAATGGCAAAAATCTCGTCGAGATCCTGCGAAATCACCAAAACCGCCGTACCCTTGGCTGCCAGATCCAACAGTGCCTGATGAATGGCACTGGCCGCCCCGGCATCCACACCCCAGGTCGGCTGTGAAATCACCAGAACGCCCGGGTCCTGCAAAATCTCGCGCCCGACGATGAATTTCTGAAGGTTGCCGCCCGAAAGCGACCCGGCCTCTGCCCCTGACCCCGTGGTCCGCACATCAAACGTCTTGATGATGTTGTCGGCAAAGGATTTGGTTGGTACTTCGCGGATCAGCCCCTTGGCCGCCAGCGCCATCCGGCGAAAGGCCGTCAAGAACCCGTTTTCCGACAGGCTCATATCGGGCACCGCCCCATGGCCGTTACGTTCTTCGGGCACAAACGTCGCACCCAGACGACGACGGCGACGCGGACCGAAATGCGCAACCGATGTTCCATCAATCTTGATGCTGTCCGGGGCGGCTTCCTGTTCGGTTTCACCGGCAAGGGCGCGGAACAGTTCGTTCTGCCCGTTCCCGGCAACCCCGGCAACGCCCATGATCTCGCCACCGCGCACCTCAAGGTTAATGCCCTTAAGGTCGGTGCCAAACTGTTCGTCACTGGCAAGTGACAGATCGGTAACAGCAAGCCGCACATCACCAAACGTGCGCGCTTCGCCGCGGTCCGGTGCAGTCAGTTTCTGGCCGATCATCATTTCAGCCATTGATTTCGCGGTCTCCTCGCGCGGATCACAACCCGCAACAACCTTGCCACCGCGCAGCACTGTCGCCTTCTGGCACAGCGCCTTCACTTCGTGCAGCTTGTGACTGATATACAGGATCGCGCAGCCTTCATCGGCCAGACGACGCAGTGTCTCGAACAGCTTTTCGACTTCCTGCGGGGTCAGGACCGAGGTCGGCTCGTCCAGGATCAGAAGTTTCGGGTTCTGCAGCAGACAACGCACAATCTCGATGCGCTGACGTTCACCAACCGACAGCGTATAAACATGGCGATCCGGATCGAGCGGCAGGCCATAGGTCTTTTCGACCTCAAGCACCTGCTTGCGCAGCGCTTCCATATCGCGCACGTCATTCATCGCCAGCGCAATGTTTTCAAGCACCGTCATGGTTTCAAACAAGGAGAAATGCTGGAACACCAGACCGATCCCCATTTCGCGGGCATCGTGCGGGCTTGCGATCGTAACCGGCTTGCCTTCCCAGATCAGCTCACCTTGATCGGCCTGCAAAACACCGTAGATGATTTTCACAAGCGTACTTTTGCCCGCACCGTTTTCACCCAGCAGCGCGTGGATTTCACCTGGCTCGATACGGAAACTGATATCGTCATTGGCCAGACAGCCCGGAAAGGCCTTGGTCACACCGCGCACTTCCAACTGCGCAGGGCCTGCCCCCTTCATGGCTTCTGTCCCGGTTTCACCGGTCGTTGACGTCACTGTTGCCACCCCCATTTAGCGATATGTCTTGCACCCGACACGCGGTTTTACCGCATAACGCACTGCAATCAAACGGTCTCAATAAGCAATCTTGTCGGTCTTGGCATCCCAGGCGGCAAACACTTCGCGCGCCTCGGGCAAATCGACATGAACAATCGGCAAGGAACGATCATCGATCGGCTTTGCCACCTCATCATACAGGAACTGATCATCAAAACCGATGGCAGCGGCATCCTCGCGGCCATTGGCGTAATAGATCTTGTCAAGACGGGCCCAATAGATCGCCGACAGGCACATCGGGCAAGGTTCGCAACTGGTATAGATTTCACAACCCGACAGATCGAATGTTCCCAGCTTCTCACAGGCTGCGCGAATTGCGCTGACCTCGGCATGGGCGGTCGGGTCGTTTTTGGATGTGACGTTGTTCCAGCCTTCGGCAATCACTTCGCCATTGCGAACGATGATTGCCCCGAACGGACCACCGCATCCCTCATCCATCTTTTGCCGCGACAAATCCACGGCATGGCGCATATGGCCCTTGGCATCACACACAGCCAAACTCTCCTCTACGAAACCTCCGGTCCGGTTTTCCGAACCGCCTGATCAGGCCGTCATTGTGCGGCCCTTTATCATTAATGCCACCTTCAATGAAGGTGTTTCACTCAGCCGACCCCGTCTGATGCGGATTTTGGCATTTGCGTATTCGCCATCTGCGCTTCGCGCACTGACAACAATTGTGCGGCAACCGATGCCGCAATCACCACCGGCTGTTTGCCGGTAATGCCTTGAATTCCAATCGGAGTAGTCAAACGGCCGATCTCGACAGGGCCCAACCCCCGGTCTTCAAGCCGTCGGATAAAGCGTGCACGCTTGGTTTGGCTGCCAATCATGCCAACAAAACCAAGATCATCACGCGCCAAAGCCGCCCGGCATATCTCGAAATCAAGCGCATGGTTGTGCGTCAGGATCAAAACATGCGCCCCGGCGGGAATGTCCGCGACCTCCGCCTCGGGCTTATCGCTTTGACAAACCTGAACATTTGCACCTTCAACACCCGTCAGAAACTCTTCACGCGAATCGATCAGGTGAATATCAAACGGAAGCGGCGCCAACGCCTGCACAACCGCCTTGCCAACATGCCCTGCACCAAAAACCCAAAGCGGTGTGTGCGCGTCATCAAGGCGCAAACAAAGCATTTCCAACCCGTTTAGCGACACAACCCCGCCACGCGCGGCGCCAAAACTGCCGGATAACATCTTGGCATGCGTACCACTGACCCGCGTGATGTCGCTGCAATCGGTCGGAACCGTCACCCACGTGCCATCGGCACGGGTCGGTGCGGTCTCGATTTCTTGCAAAACCGTGCGGAATGTTTCTTTGGCAACGCCACCCAACAGATGAAAACCAACCTCGACCGATCCACCACAACATTGCCCAAGACCGGGACCAAGCGGGAACCGGGCGATCTCGGCAACGGCCATCTTGTCAGCACCCGCGTCAAAACCTTCACGCACCCGGCGTGTGACCTGATGTTCAAGGTTGCCACCACCAATCGTGCCCGAAATCGCATCCGGCGTAATCAGCATAAAGGCCCCAACCTCACGCGGGGTCGATCCCCGAATGGCCGCGACACTGACCAGCATCACCGGGCCCGGTTGGGACAAAAGCCTGATATGATCGCGACGCGACAGGGTCATGACTTATTCCCCCGCCATCGACTGTGCTGAATGAACCTTTTCGATCATCCGCTTGGCGCAATCGGCCACGGCATGCAAAACCGCCTCGGGCGTTGCCGGGGTATCAAGAGCCGGAACAACCTTGTGGCCCGCGACCGAGGCCACGGCATCGGCAATTGCCCGATGCACGGAAATTGCCAGCATCAAGGGCGGCTCACCCACTGCCTTCGACCGGTGAATGGTTTTTTCAACGTTTCGCCCGGACGACCACAGCTCCATGCGGAAATCTTCCGGTCGATCCGAACATGCCGGGATTTTATAGGTCGACGGCGCATGAGTGCGCAGGCTGCCCTTGTCATCCCACCAGAGTTCCTCGGACGTCAGCCAGCCCATCCCCTGAATGAAGCCGCCTTCAATCTGGCCAAGGTCAATCGCCGGGTTCAACGACCGGCCGACATCATGAATGATATCAACCCGCGTCACCTTGTATTCCCCGGTCAGGGTATCAATCAAAACTTCGGAACACGCCATGCCATAGGCAAAGTAATAAAACGGCCGGCCCGATGCGCTTTCGCGGTCATAATGGATTTTCGGCGTGGCGTAATAGCCCGTGGCCGACAGCGACACACGCGCCAGATAGGCCTGCTTGATCAGATCGGCAAAAGCCAGCTCATCCTTGTCGCCGACAATGACCTTGCCCGGCACAAAGCGCACGGTACTTTCCGCTACATTATATTTCTCGGCGGCAAAGGCAATCAGGCGGTTCTTGATCGTCATCGCCGCATCACGCGCGGCCATGCCGTTCATGTCCGCCCCGCTTGAGGCCGCGGTTGCCGATGTGTTGGGGACCTTGCCGGTATTGGTGGGCGTGATCTTGATCTGATCAAGATCGATCTGGAATTCCTCGGCCACGACCTGGGCAACCTTGATAAACAGGCCCTGCCCCATTTCCGTTCCGCCATGGTTCAGATGCACCGAACCATCCTGATAAACATGGATCAGCGCGCCCGCCTGGTTCAGGAAGGTCGTGGTAAAGGAAATCCCGAATTTCACGGGCGTCAGGGAAAGGCCCTTTTTCAAAACCGGGCTTTCAGCATTGAACGCCGTAATCTCTTCGCGGCGCTTGCGATAGTCACTGGCCTTCAGGATATCGTCGGTCAGTTCCGAAAGGACATTGTCTTCGACCACCATATGGTATGGCGTCGTGTTGCGATCCTTGGTGTCGTAATAGTTGGCAATACGAACATCCATCGGATCACGCCCGACGGTCATGGCGATCTCATCAATGATGCGTTCAATCGCGACCATGCCCTGCGGCCCGCCAAAACCACGAAACGCCGTGTTGGACACAAGATTGGTTTTGCAGCGGTACGACCGGATTTCGACATCGCCAAGGTAATAGGCATTGTCGGTATGGAACATCGCCCGATCAGCAATCGCCGCCGACAGATCAGCCGAGAAACCGCAATTGGCGGCGTACTGGATATCCAGCCCGCAAATCCGCCCGTCATCATCAAAGCCGACATCATAATCGACAATGAAATCATGGCGTTTGCCGGTCATGACCATGTCGTCATCGCGATCAAGACGGAACTTGGCCGGACGTCCGGTTTTGGTCGCAACGATGGCGGCCAGTGCCGCCCATTGCATGGCCTGTGTTTCCTTGCCGCCAAACCCGCCACCCATGCGGCGCACTTCAACCGTGACCGCATTGGCCGGACGGCCCAGCACATTGGCGATATTATGCTGCACTTCCGATGGATGCTGCGTGGAGCAATGCAGCAACACATCGCCATCCTCGCCCGGAATGGCAAAACTGATCTGCCCTTCAAGATAAAAATGATCCTGCCCGCCAATATCCATCCGCCCGGCATGGCGATGCTTGGCGCGCGCCAGGGCCGCCTTGGCATCGCCTTGCTTCATCACATGCGGAGGTGCTACGAAAAGCTGCTTTTCCAGTGCCTCGGCAACATCCAGAACCGCAGGCAGTTCTTCATATTCAATCTCGGCCAGTTGGGCTGCCGCACGGGCCTGCGCCCGGGTTTCGGCCGCAACGCAAAAGACCGGCTGGCCATAAAACTGCACGATGCCATCGGGCAAAACCGGCTCATCGTGGGTGTGCGCTGGCGAAACGTCATTCACGCCGGGAATATCATCGGCGGTCAGAACACATACCACGCCGGGGGCCGAGCGGACCTTGGACAAGTCGAGTTTGGTAATCTTGCCATGCGCGATGGTCGCCGCACCCGGCGCCAGATGCAGGGTACCAAACGGTTCATTGATATCATCAATATAGACCGCCTCGCCCGCCACATGTTTCGGGCCGCTGTCATGTTTTGAGCTGGATCGAACACCACCGCTCAGTCCCGCAGTCGGTGCAACAACCTCGTCCATATCGGTTTTCAAAACCTGATCAGACATGGGCCGCCTCCTTGCCAACAAGGCGGGTGGCAATATCGGGCGCACTGGTTTCGATGAACAGCTTGGTCAAAAGGTTCTGCGCCACCAGCATGCGGTATTCCTTGGATGCCCGCATGTCGGTCATCGGGGAAAACTCGCTGGCCAGCGCCAATTGCGCCGCATTAAGGTTGGCTTCATTCCAATCCTTGCCGATCAGGGCCGCTTCGCATTTCTTGGCCCGCATCGGGGTGCCCGCCATGCCACCAAAGGCCGCCCGGAATTCGGAAACCTTGCCATCATCAATCTTGATGGCAAAGGCCCCCAGAACAGCCGTGATATCCTGATCAAAGCGTTTGGAGATTTTATAAGCCTTGAACACCAACCCGCTTTGCGGTTTGGGCACAATCACGCTTTCAACAAACTCGCCCGGATGACGGTCCTGCTTGCCATAGGTGATAAAGAATTCTTCCAAAGGCACTTCGCGGCGCACATCGCCCATGCGCAGCACAACCTTCGCCCCCAGCGCAATCAGGGCCGGTGGCGTATCGCCAATCGGCGATCCGTTGGCAATATTGCCCCCGACGGTTCCGGCATTACGGATTTGCCGCGACCCGATCCGTCGCACAAGCTCACCAACATCGGATGCGACCCGGCCCAACGCATCATGCGCCCGGCTATAGGTCACACCAGCCCCGATCACCAATGCATCATCGGCCTCGGTCACCAACTTCAGATCATCGACATCGCCAATATAGATGATCGGGTCCAACCGCTTGAGCATCTTGGTCACCCAAAGCCCGACATCCGTGCCCCCGGCCAGAACCGTGGCATCGGGATGGGCAACCAGAAGGGCGGCCAATTCATCAGACGTACGCGGTGCGAAATAACGCCCGGCGGGATGTTCAAGCGCAAGCGTACCTTCACCCTCGACCATGGCGGTCAGTTTGGTGGCAATATCGGCTCGGCGTTTCTGTTCGGCACTGTCATTGGCAGCAACACCACCGGCCTTGCGCGCGGCCTCGATGATCGGGCCATAGCCGGTGCAACGGCACAGGTTGCCCGCCAGCGCATCATTGATCGCACCGCGGTCATCCTCGCCGCCATCCAGCCACAGCTGATACAGGCTCATGACAAAGCCCGGCGTACAGAAACCGCATTGCGATCCGTGGGTCTCGACCATCGCCTGCTGTACGGGATGCAGGCTGCCGTCCGTGGTTTTGAGATGCTCGACCGTCAGAAGCTGCTTGCCATCAAGGGTCGGGACAAACTGGATGCAGGCATTGACCGTGCGATACGCCATTCCGCCCTTGCCATCCGGCTCGCCCAGCACAACCGTACAGGCGCCGCAATCTCCCTCGGCACAGCCTTCCTTGGTGCCTGATTTGCGTTCAGTCAGGCGCAAGTATTCAAGCACGGTCATCTGCGGATCAACGTCGCGCAGGCTGCGTTCCTCGTCGCCCAGCAGGAAACGGATATCAGAACGGAAGGATGTGGTCGCACTTGCCATGTCTGTTCTCAGCTTCCGCGATAGGTGGAATAGCCAAACGGCGACAGCAACAGCGGCACATGATAATGCGCCTGCCCATCAGAAATGCCAAAGCGGATCACGACCTGATCCAGGAATTTGGGATCGGGAAGCTCTGTACCGCTGGCATCAAAATAATCACCTGCATGGAAAACAAGCTGATACTGACCCGGCTTGAAAGAGGCACCTTCGAGCATCGGGCTATCGGTACGGCCATCAACATTGGTCACAGCTTCGGCAACCATGTCGTCATGGCCATTGCCAAAGCGGTGCAGCTCAATGCGGATTCCGGCCGCCGGGCAGCCTTTTGCCGTATCCAGTACATGGGTGGTCAGTCGTCCCATGCCGGGCCTCCTCTCTCTCATTCTTTTGTTTATGAGCGGTCGCTTCTCCCGATGGTCGGCATTCTGTTTGTGCTTTTGTGCCGAACCATTTTTTTAAGCGATGTAAAAAGGGTCGCATTAGGACCCACCCTCGGGAAAGAGGGGATAAAGTGAAACTATATCAATAATTCTTTGAAAAAAGAACAGTCCCATTTCAGGCACTATGAACGGAAACACAGGCAAAATGCCTTGAAAGACCGCGAAAAACGTGGCCCCGATCTGATCCCGTCCAGGAACATTATCAAAACAGCCTTGATAGTGCGGCACGTCTTCGGCCCCGGCATATGCAGGTTTCTTTCTTGCTGCGCTGCGGCCGATGGTTAATGCTACACCAAACAGGCCCGACAACAAAGCCGGGCATACGGGATCGACCCCACAGAATTCAGGAGAAGGTTTGCATGAACGACCAGAAATATGCGCGTGATTTGATTGGTTACGGTGAAAACCCGCCCAAGGCCAACTGGCCGAACAAGGCGCGCGTTGCTGTTCAGTTCGTGCTGAATTACGAGGAAGGCGGCGAAAACTGCATCCTGCACGGGGATCGCGCGTCCGAGGCTTTTCTGTCGGAAATCATCGGGGCGGACATGCGCGAAGGTGTCCGCCATATGAGCATGGAGTCGATTTATGAATATGGCTCGCGCGTCGGCGTCTGGCGCATTCTGAACCTGTTCCGTGAACGCCAGATCCCGATCACCATCTTTGCCGTCGCCATGGCGCTTGCCCGCCATCCCAGGGTCGGTGAAGTCGCCATGAAGGACGGACACGAGATCTGCTCGCACGGCTATCGCTGGATTGATTACCAATACATGCCCGAAGATCAGGAACGCGAACATCTTCACAAGGCGATCGAGATCATCAAGAACGTCACCGGCGAACGTCCGCTGGGTTGGTATACCGGCCGCACCAGCCCCAATACCCGGCGTCTGGTGGCTGAAGAAGGCGGCTTTCTCTATGACGCCGACGATTACAGCGACGAACTCCCGTTCTGGAGCACCCAGACCGAAACCCCGCACCTCATCGTGCCCTACACCCTTGATGCCAACGACATGCGCTTTGCCGCCATGCAGGGCTTCAATTCCGGCGAACAATATTTCCAGTATCTCAAGGACAGCTTCGACACCCTTTACGAAGAAGGAACCGAAACCCCGCGCATGATGTCGATCGGCCTGCATTGCCGTCTGGTCGGGCGTCCGGGCCGCTTCGCAGCCCTCAAGCGCTTCGTCGATTATGTCCAAGGCCACGACAATGTCTGGTTTGCCCGGCGCATTGATATCGCCCGCCACTGGCGCGAACATCACCCGCATGGCGGCTAAGGCCGATCAAAAAAACACAAGGTCGATATGACAGAAACCACCAAATCCCTGTTTGAAACCCGCCCGCCCAGCACGCTTGCGCAAAGCGCGTTCGTCTCCCTGTATGGCTGGGTTTACGAACATTCTCCGTGGGTTGCCCATCAGCTTTATGAACGCGGCATCACCAAAAACCTCGATAACCCAGCTTCGCTTGCCGATGCCATGGCGGCCATCGTCAATGGCGCGGTTGATGATGACAAACTGTCACTTCTGCGCGCCCATCCCGATCTGGCCGGCAAGCTTGCGCTGGCCGATCTGACCGCGTCGTCGCAAAGCGAACAAAAGGGTGCCGGGCTTGATCAATGCACACCCGACGAACTTGCACGCTTTACCGAGCTTAATGAGCTCTATAAACATAAGTTCGGTTTTCCGTTCATCTTTGCGGTCAAGGGGTTCCATCGCACCGACATTCTCGATGCGTTTGAACGGCGTGTAAAAAACGACGCGGAAACCGAATTCAACGAGGCGATCGAACAGGTCCACCGCATTGCCAAATTGCGGCTCGAAGCGCTGTAGGGTCACACACAGCACCAGAACCTGTGATAGCCATATAACAAACGATAAATTCAGGATAAGACCACCATGAACCATCAGGAAAACACCGAAACGCCGGAATTTGCACGGCGGTTTGTTAATCTTGCCGACGAACGTCTGGGCGCAGAGGCAATCTTTGCGACCGATGATTTCTTCGCTGACAAACAGCGTATGCTGCAAACGGCTGAGGCGGTGTTTTACCCTGACCGTTATGACGATCACGGCAAATGGATGGATGGCTGGGAAAGCCGCCGCAAACGTGTTGAAGGCCACGATTACTGTGTTGTGCGTCTGGCAACATCGGGCCGCATTTACGGTGTCGATATCGATACCAGCCATTTCACCGGCAACTTCCCGCCAGCCGGGTCCCTTGAAGGCTGCTATTGCCCGGATGGCGATCCGACCGACGATACCAAATGGCATGAAATCGTTGCCCCCATGGGCCTTGGCGCCAGCGCGCACCACTATGCCGATGTGACGTCGAATGCGATCTATACCCATGTCCGCCTGCACATCTATCCCGATGGCGGCGTTGCGCGCCTTCGCGTTTATGGTCGCCCGAACCGCGACTGGACGGAAATGGCCGCCAAGGGCGAACAGGTCGATCTGGCGGCGATGATCAATGGCGGTGTCGTTGTTGGCTGGTCGGATGCCCATTACGGAAATCCCAATGCCATTCTGGCCCCGGGTCGCGGGGTTAATATGGGCGATGGCTGGGAAACCCGTCGCCGTCGCGAACCGGGCAATGAATGGTTGATTGTCGAACTGGGTCACCCGGGCGAGATTGAAAAAATCATCGTCGATACCTGCCACTTCAAGGGCAACTACCCTGACCGTGTCTCGATTCAGGGCGCCTATGTCGACGGCGAAAAGGACAAGTCGCTCACGGCACGTTCGATGTTCTGGTCGACCATCCTGCCGGAAAGCAAGATGCAGGCGGACCATATCCATGAATTCGATGCATCCGCACTTACCGTCAATGGTCCGGTCACCCATCTTCGCGTCAACTCGATCCCCGACGGCGGCATCAGCCGTTTGCGTATCCTTGGCAAACCGACGACGTAACGGGGCAGGATGATGCAACTTCCCATCGAACACCTGACGCCAGAGGCCTTCGCCCCCTTTGGCGAAGTCATCTCGACCGACACCGCGCGCGATACCTACAAGATCAATCAGGGAACCACCAAAAGGTTTCATGATATCTCGCGCGTAGATGTCGGGGACGAAGGTGGCGCGCCGATCATCAGTATCTTTCGCGGAACGCCGCGTCCCAAGCCGATTGAAATCAAAATGATGGAACGCCACCCGCTGGGCTCACAGGCCTTCATCCCACTTGCGGGCCAGAAGTTCCTGATTGTCGTCGCGCCGGGCACCGAAACGCCAAAACCCGAAAACCTGCGCGCGTTTCTAAGTGATGGCACACAAGGTGTTACCTACGCCAAAAACGTCTGGCATCACCCATTGCTCGTGCTTGAAGAAGACAGTGATTTTCTGATCGTGGATCGCAGCGGTCCCGGCAACAACCTCAATGAAGTCGACCTGCCACTGGTCGATGGCGAGGTCATCACCCTTGATTGGGCATAACCCGCCTTAAGCAGAAATCAGACCAAAATCTTGCAGGTAACGGTGCAAATCGGCGCTGTTACCTGCAACATACTCTGCCCCGGCATCGCGCAGGATGTCTGCATCCGCATCGCTGCGATGCGCCCCACCCAAAAACCCGACAGACTGCATGCCTGCTGCCTTGGCTGCCACGATGCCGGATGGGCTGTCTTCGATCACCAGACACTTTTCTGGCCTCCAGCCGCACGAACTGGCCGCCAACAGGAAAACATGCGGTGCCGGTTTGCCACGCGCCACTTGCTCGGCGGAAAAGACCCGATCTTCGAAGAAGCCTTCAAGACTTGTCAGACGCAAACATTGATCAAGCCGCGCCAGATCACTGCCCGACGCCAAGGCAATCGGCACTGACAGCTTGGTCAAAAGGTCCGGAATACCCGCAATCGCCTGCAGATCGGTTTGAAAGGTTCGGGCCAGCTCCGCTTCACACCGTTCCTGATAGGAAACCGCATCAATATCGGCAGAAAACCGGGTATTGAGCGCGGCAATCATCTCGCCATAGGTCACGCCGCCAAAATCACGCGCCAATTCGCTTGCCGTGATCTTAACGCCATAATCCGGCAACAGCTTTTCGTCGACAGCAAAAGACAAAATCTCGCTATCGATCAGAACACCGTCGCAATCAAAAATGATGTGCTGGATCATGCAAACCTACTGCGCCGGGGCCGCCACCCCACCATTCAGATCCAACGCCAGCATGCGTTTCTGAATGGTCTGTGACAGGACCGGACCGGCACCCGCCTGCAATGCCCGTTGATAGGCTGCGCGCGCCATTTCGGTCTTGCCCATCGCCAGCGCGTTGTCGGCGAAATGCGCAATATGCTCGGCCGTGGGCATCGCCTTGTTCACGCGGACAAAAACGTCTTCGGCCTCCTGATAGCGCCCCTGGCGATAAAGGATCAGGCCATAGGTATCAAGCGCACCGGGATCATCCGGGGCAACTTGCAAGGCCTGCTTGGCAAGGCGCTCAGCCTCCTGCAAGTTTTCACCACGTACCGCATAGTGATAGGCCAGCCAGTTAGCCGCCCCCATATTGCCTTGACCTGCCGCCTGATAGGCTTCGGCCGTCATGGTATCGCGATAGGATGAAATCACGCTTTCAATGGATGACTGATCAAGGCCATCGACCCACGTCAACCCGACCCGAACCGCCTTGCACCCTTGCGCATTGGCCTGCTGGCACATGGCAACCGCTTCTTCAACCGCCCCCATCACCGTGGCGTTTGGCCCTGCGGCGTATTCCTTGCCCGCCGCATCACGCGCCATGGCCTTGAAATCAATCATCGCCCGATAACGGTCATCGACCTTCTGTTCAGTGGGTGCAGCGAACATATCCTGCGCTTCCCACTTTGATCCTGTATCCCCGCAGGCCGCAAGGCCAAGCATCAGGCCAGCAGCCACGACGAAACGCGATGATTTGAAATGAAACGGGCGGCGGTCAAACAAGGTTGTCATTCCCATACTGGTGCACAAAGCCAGACGCCATCATAGCGCATTTGGGTAATTGCGGGGTTAACATCCTGCGACCAAAAGAAAAAGCCGCCGGGATCATTGATCCGCGGCGGCTTTAACACGCTGGCGTTAAACGCCAATATCAGGGCAACACTGCCCGCACTTAGGCGCGGCGTTCTGCGATCATCTTTTTGATTTCGGTGATCGCAAGCGCCGGGTTCAGGCCTTTCGGGCAGGTGTTGGTGCAGTTCATGATCGTGTGGCAACGATACAGGCGGAACGGATCTTCGAGTGCATCGAGACGTTCACCGGTATATTCATCGCGCGAGTCTGCCAACCAGCGATATGCCTGCAGCAGAACCGCCGGGCCGAGGTATCGGTCGGAGTTCCACCAGTAGGACGGGCACGCGGTCGAGCAGGAGAAGCACAGAATGCATTCCCACAGACCATCAAGCTTGGCACGTTCTTCACGCGACTGCAGACGTTCCCCGTCCGGCGGGGTCGGGCTGTCTGCCTTAAGCCACGGCTCGATGGATGCGAGCTGTGCATAGGGCTGGGACAGATCCGGCACCAGATCCTTGACGACTGGCATATGCGGCAGCGGATAGATCTTGACTTCGCCCTTGATGTCATCAATCGGCTTGAGGCACGCAAGCGTGTTACGGCCATCGATGTTCATCGCGCACGAACCGCAAATGCCTTCACGGCAGGAACGACGGAACGTCAGGGTCGCGTCGATCTCGTTCTTGATCTTGATCAGCGCATCGAGAACCATCGGCCCGCACTTGTCGAGGTCGATGTCATAGGTGTCGGTACGCGGGTTATCGCCACTGTCCGGGTCAAAACGATAAATCTTGAACGCACGGACATTCTTCGCGTCAGCCGGCGCAGAGAACGTTTTGCCCTCTTTGACGACCGAATTGGCGGGAAGATTGAATTCTACCATCTCTCAAATCCTCTCTTGCCGCGCCTTAATAGACGCGCTCTTTCGGCTCGATATACGACACTTCATCGGTGAGCGTGAAGTTGTTGACCGGACGATAGGTCAGATCAACGCCATAGCCCTTGTCGGTGTCGACGGTCGCAATCGTGTGCTTCATCCAGGTTTCGTCATCGCGCTTCGGGAAATCTTCGTGGGCATGTGCACCACGCGATTCATGACGCGCTTCTGCCGAATTCATGGTTGCGGCGGCACAGGTCATCAGGTTCTCAAGTTCGAGAGTCTCGACCAGATCCGAGTTCCAGATGAGGGATCGATCCGAAACACCGACGTCGGGAAGCGTCTTGGCGGTTTCAGAAAGCTTGTCCTTGCCCTCTTTAAGGATTTCCGAGGTCCGGAACACACCGCAGTTCGACTGCATGACACGCTGCATTTCCAGACGGATATCCGCGGTCGGACGCGAACCTTTTGCCCAGCGCAGACGATCAAAGCGTTCAACCGCCTCTTCACCGTCGGTTGCCTTGAGCTCCTTGAAGGATGCCTTGGCATCAACGACTTCTGCTGCATGCAGACCACATGCACGGCCAAACACAACAAGGTCGAGCAGCGAGTTCGTACCCAGACGGTTTGCACCATGGACCGAAACGCAGGCTGCTTCACCAGCCGCCATCAGGCCCGGAACGATTGCGTTCGGGTCTTTGGCGGTCGGACGCAGAACCTCGCCCTTATAGTTGGTCGGGATACCGCCCATGTTGTAATGGACCGTCGGCAGGACCGGGATCGGTTCCTTGGTCGCATCAACACCGGCAAAGATTTTCGCGGTTTCGGTAATGCCCGGCAGACGTTCCCACAGAACTTCCGAACCAAGATGTTCAAGATGCAGGTGGATGTATTCGCCGTGTTCGCCAACACCACGACCATCGCGGATTTCCTGTGCCATACCACGCGACACAACGTCACGCGATGCAAGGTCCTTAACGGTCGGCGCATAACGTTCCATGAAACGTTCGCCTTCGGAGTTGGTCAGATAACCACCTTCACCACGGGCACCCTCGGTGATCAGGCAACCTGAACCGTAAATGCCGGTCGGGTGGAACTGAACGAATTCCATATCCTGCAGGCCAAGACCCGCACGGGCCACCATGCCATGACCGTCACCGGTACAGGTATGCGCCGAGGTGCAGCTAAAGAACGCACGGCCATAACCACCAGACGCCAGAATAACCATCTTGGCATTGAAACGGTGCAGTTCACCGGTATCCAGATCCCAAGCCACCAGACCTTTGCACGAACCGTCTTCGTCCATGATCAGATCAAGGGCGATATATTCGACAAAGAACTCGGCTTTGTTTTTCAGGCACTGCTGATACAGGGTATGCAGCATGGCGTGACCGGTACGGTCAGCTGCTGCACAGGCGCGTTCAACCGGCGCCTTGCCGTGGTCACGGGTGTGACCACCGAACGGACGCTGATAGATTTTGCCATCTTCGGTTCGCGAGAACGGCATACCGTAATGTTCAAGTTCATGAACCGCCGGAACGGCGTTGCGGCACATATATTCGATTGCGTCCTGGTCACCCAGCCAGTCCGAACCCTTGACGGTGTCATACATATGCCACTGCCAGTGATCCTCGGACATGTTGCCAAGCGACGCACCGATACCGCCCTGGGCAGCAACGGTGTGCGAACGGGTCGGGAAGACCTTGGTAATACATGCGGTTTTCAGGCCGGCTTCAACCGTACCCAGTGTCGCGCGCAAACCCGCGCCACCCGCACCCATAACAACGACGTCGTAGTTATGGTCGATAATTTTATAAGATTCACTCATTGGCTCAGGCTCCGGCAAAAACGATACGCAGGACTGAAATGATCGCAGCGACAGACAGGAAGGCTGCCACAGCCTTGATCAGCATCAGCGAGATCATTTCTGCTTTACGGTTGTGCACATAGTCTTCGATCACGACCTGCAGGCCATGCGTGAAGTGCACGGCAACGCTGACGATCAACAGGATCATCATGGTCGAATGGAAGTACGAGCCCAGCCAGGCTTGGACGGCATCGTAATCTGCCGTATGCCCGGCAAGAATCGAAACAATGAACCAGATGCCGAGCGGAAGGTTTGCAGCAGCCGTCACGCGCTGGGTCCACCAGTGCGAAGAGCCACTTTTGGCAGAACCGAGACCGCGGACACGGCCCAGATCGGATTGCATCTTCATGACAAGTTGTCCCCTCTTGCCCGGCCTTAGGCCAGACCGATGATCCAGGTGAGAATGGTCAGCACAACTGCCGCGCCAAGGACGATCGGGTTGCCTTTGGCAGCACCCTCATTCGTCAGGCCGCGACCGGTATCCCAGACAAGGTGACGGATACCGTTGCAAGCGTGGTAATAAAACGCCGCTGTCCAACCGAACAGCAGCAGCAGACCAAACCACGAGGTGAAAAATCCGTGATAGCCTTCAAAAGCATCACGACCGGCGCCGGCACCAATCAGCCAGGAC
>NZ_DBGS01000017.1:0-21944 GCF_002295455.1 Thalassospira sp. UBA848
TCTTGATGGCTGGTATGGCGATACGTCGCGCATGTATATCGCAGGCACTCCGAAGGTGATGGCGCAGCGTCTTGTTGATGTGACCTATGAGTCGCTTTGGCGCGGCATCAATGCCGTTAAGCCGGGCGCAACCCTTGGCGATATTGGCCATGCCATCCAGTCCTATGCCGAAAGCGAGCGTTTTTCGGTGGTGCGTGATTTCTGTGGTCACGGGCTTGGTCAGGTGTTCCACGATGCGCCGAATGTCCTGCATTACGGCAAGCCGGGCGAAGGGCTGGTTCTGGAACCGGGCATGATCTTTACGATTGAGCCAATGATCAACCAGGGAACCTATGCGTGTAAAATTTTGCCCGATGGCTGGACAGCCGTAACGCGAGACCGCAAACTGTCTGCACAGTTTGAACATTCGCTCGGCGTGACGGAAGACGGGTTTGAAGTATTTACCCGATCCCCCGCCGGTCTGGAAAAGCCGCCCTACAACCTCGACAAGGCCGCCGAGTAACGGGCACGAAACAAGGGGAAGCAGATTTGAGCGAAAAACAAGATCGCAAAGCTGCTTCCAGTCCTGCCCAACAGACCTCATCGGAAATTGATGATGGCACGCGGGTCTTCTTTGATCAGGCCCGCACCGTGCACGTCGCGGGAACACCCTTGGCGTCGGGTACTGACGCGCCCCAGTCCGAAAAAACAAAAGCAACAAAGCCGCACTATCACGGGCATCGCCAACGGCTGCGTGATCGGTTTATCAAGGGGGGTGCCACCGCCCTTGCCGATTACGAGTTGCTTGAACTGATGCTGTGCATGGCTATGCCGCGTGGGGATGTCAAACCGCTGGCAAAATCCCTGATTGCGCAATTTGGCAGCTTTGCCAATGTTCTGGCTGCCCGCCCCGAAGACCTTAAAACCGCCAAGGGCCTTGGAGATGCGGGGATTGCCGCCATCAAAATCGCCGAAGCCAGTGCCCTGCATCTATCGCGTGAACGGGCGATGGAATTGCCGGTGATCGCCAGCTGGGAACAACTGATTGATTATTGCCGGGCCCGGATCGGGCACCTTCGGAACGAAGAACTGCATCTTCTGTTTCTTGATCGCAAGAACCGGCTGATTGCCGATGAATGCCATCAACGCGGCACGGTCGACCACACCCCTGTGTATCCGCGCGAGGTCATCAAGCGTGCGCTTGAACTGCATGCCTCCGCCCTTATTCTGGTGCACAACCATCCAAGCGGCGATGCCACCCCGTCAAAGGGTGACATCGACATGACTCGCAAGATTATCGACGCGGCCAAGGCGATGGAAATCACGGTTCATGATCACATCATCATCAGCCGCGCGGGGTATAATTCCTTCAAGACACTTGGCCTGATATAGCTGCCATCCCTGATCCATTTCCCACCACGAGATAGCCATGCCCCATATCGGTTTGTTCGCCCTTGTCGTGCGCGACTATGACGAAGCCATCGCATTTTACACCGAAAAAGTCGGCTTTGAGTTGATTGAAGATACCGACATGGGCTGCGGGAAACGGTGGGTGGTGGTCTCCCCGAAGGGAGCAAGTGAAACACGTGTTTTGCTGGCGAAGGCAAGCAATGACGACCAAGTCAGCGCGATTGGCAATCAAACCGGCGGTCGGGTTGGCTTTTTCCTGAACACAGATGACTTTGAGCGCGATCACAAACGCATGGTTGATGCAGGGGTTCATTTTCTTGAAGCTCCCCGAGATGAGCCCTATGGCATGGTCGCCGTGTTTGAGGACCTCTATGGCAACAAATGGGATTTGCTGCAACTGAAGGTATCAGGGTGAAACTGACTGCTATCCCGATACCCGCCACCGATCGGGAACATAATCGCGCAAAAAGGTAACGGACCGGCAGTTGGTTGCAATAGTGGGGGATGCCGGTCCGTCTCGTCGACAAAGCCTGATTGCTTGCCGACAAGTTCGAGGTAAGATGACAGGGAGACGGTTCAGGGTCAGAAGGTGTAGACCAGCACCAGACCAGCACTGAGCACATAGTCCTCATCAATGATCGGACTGTCGGCATACTCGTCGAGCAGGAATTTAACATCTGTGGTCCCGACGACGGCAAAACTTTCGGTCACCGGATAGGTCACACTGAAATCAAGATGCGGGATAAAGGTGGCGTCGGGGGAGTAGAAGCCACGATCACTGCGCACTTCATTGCGACGCACGCCGACGTTGTAATCAACCAGGTCTTCGCTTTGCCAGGTCACACCACCGCCGACATTGAAGCTGAACTTCTCGTATTCGGTTGGCAGGTAATAAGCAACATCCACCTCATGCCCGCCATGAGCATTGTTGAGATCAGTCTGATAGCTTGCCTGAAGCTCGCCGTGCCAAACACGTAGCGATCCGCCGATACCGGCTTCGTATGCCATATCGCGTTTTTCAAGCCCGTTCAGATAGCTTGAGTCTCCCGGATCGAATGGCTCCATACGAAGGCCACCAATGACCGAAACGCTGGCAAAATCATTCATCCAGACTTTGGCATCAATGCCGTCAATACCGATACGAAGACGTTCGGCATCATAGGCCAATACCGGAAGCGCGTCTAAATCTGTACTATCGGCCCCGCGATAGGGATTGCTGCTGATCTGGCCGAAAGCACCGATCTGCCAATTGCCGCCAAGCCAGGGTTTAAGTGGGTCTTTGGTCTGCGGATTTACCTGTTCGCGGATGATTTCCCTTTGTCCAGGCGTTGCAGTCTGGGCGTGCGCGCTGCTGGCAAGCATGATGATGATGGCTGCCGTACAGATGCCAAGTCCGCCCAGCACCATTGCATCCCCCAAACGACGAGAACAAAAATGCGATACCATAATGTCTAAACATCCCAATTGTGTTGTTGATGTCGCGACATTGCCCGAGCGTACGAAAGAAGGCGTCCGGTGTTATAGCCTTGTACTTACAATCCGCGCCAAAAAGGTACGAATGCGCATTCATACGCCTTAACTATTTGATTTTGCGAAATTGTTCTGACGATAGTTACTTGGTGTATGACCGGTGATTTTCTTGAAAGCCTGATTGAAGGTAGATTTCGAATTGAAGCCGATCTCGGTTGCGATGTCGAGGATCGTGCGATTTGGTTCCTCGATCAGCAGGCGAGAAGCCTCGTCAACCCGGACTTCATTGACGAAATCAAAGAAGCTCTTGCCAAGATGCTGATTGAGGACATGTGAAAGCTGATTGGGTGTGGCCCCGATGGCATCGGCAAGCTTTGGCATCGACAACAGCGGATCAAACAGAATGTCAGTTTCATTAACGACCCGACCAAGCCGTGCGGCTATCCGTTCAATATCCTCATGATAAAGAAACCCCCGCACATTATTTCCGGCTGGTTCTGAAGATCCCGGGTTCGCATTCCGCGCAGGGGCAGGCTCAGATACATCGGCGTGAAAGTCATCCTCAGACGTCCAGTCGGCTTGAACAAACAGGGCGGGATTCGATGCCAAAAGATGACACATCCGGAAAAATACAAGCGCAAAACTACCCTGAACAATGGTGGTCAGCCATGTTCCATCCTCAACAAACAGGTCGATCACCGACGTAACTGTGAAGATCACGAAAATGGCAGTGATCCCGATCAGTATCTCCTGTATCCAGCGGCGCAAAGCAGCGCTATCCGCGCCAAGCTGTTCACCCGCCTGTCGCAGATAGCCAAGCCCGACTTTCCATATCTTGGGCATATAGACAAAAAGTTGCACATAAAGCCCGACAAAGACACTCATCAGTAAAACCGACAGCAGGATGTGTTGATCAAGGGCGATATCGATATCGATATCGGTGCCATGAATGATTTCTGGCACGAACTGATCAAACAGAATCCACACCATTCCGGACGTTGCCGCCAGAACCGGAAGCAGAACCAGGAAATGGTAAATTGGTCTCGATACCGGTCGGTCTGCAATTTCGCGGAAGTACAGATAAATGGACGGCACGAAGGCAAAGGTCATCGCCATGAAAACCGGCGCAACTATCAACATCCACTTCGGAGTCAGGAAAACATCGGTAATATCTTCGATGAAGCTCAGACAAGATGCAAAAGCAAAAACCATCAACCAGCGATTGGCGCGAAACGCGCGCTTGCCTTCATGGCGAAGCAGCAACATCAGAAAACCTGCCTGCGCCAAACCCAAAATGGCAATGATCATCAGAACAAGTTTGGAGATCTCTGTGGTCATTCTGCTATGTCCATTGGGATCCGAGGTTCAATTTCTGATCGGAGTGATAGGCGTCAACCTGAAGCAAGCCCCCATATCCTTGCGATCTGGTTCGGTGATGGCCTGAATACGATAGTGACTTGGTGTCATACCCGTCGCGCGCTTGAAAGCCAAATTGAATGTCGATTTTGAATTGAAGCCCACGGTCATTGCAATGTCGAGAATGTTGCGATCTGGTTCCTCACACAGCAATCGCGCCGCTTCATGCACGCGCACGGTGTTAACGAACTCAAAGAAGGACTGACCGATCACATTGTTCAGGACATGTGACAATTGATTGGGTGTCACACCAATTGTTGCCGCGAGCTTTGGCATCGTTAGAAGCGGGTCAAAAAGCGTCCTTTGATCAGCAACGATCCGATCAAGCTTTGCGCAAATGACATCAGCGTAGTCATCCTGCGGAGCCGAATGATTTGTCATCTTCTGCGGTCGTGCTTTCTTTTCCGGGTTGTTTTTTGCCCGTTCGGAAAGGCTGGCTTGCCAGTAAAAAACTCAACCGCAAAAGGGTTAGGACAAAACCAACATTGATCAAGAGATTCGACCAATGCATGTCACTCGCCACAAGCTGGACAACCTGTGAGAGGATAAACGCCACAAGCACAGCATGCAGACATACAACAACATTCAGGCTCCATCGCCTGCGCATCATGCTGTGATGATCACCGGCCAATCTGAGTTGACGGGCACTGGCATAGACGCAGCGGCTCAGTGCCACATGATAGCAAACCGCAAAGCCAAACAATCCGATCAACAAGCAGGTTGCAATGACGCTGGCAATCAGATCATTGGCAAATGTGATGTGAAGGGGGCTGCCAGCCAGTATTTCGTCGCCATGATGGAAAAAGACGAGGCCGATCATCGCCCCGGCGATCAGGCAGACGCAGGGAAGCACCAAAAAATGCTTCCAAGGATGGTTGCCAGAATGCCCTGACAATTCACGGAAATAGAGATACATGGCCGGTCCGAGCGCAAAATAGGCACTAAACAGGACCGGTTCCAAAATCAATGCGATTGCTGTCCCGCCAAACAGTAAAATGATGTCGCGCAGGAAAGATGCACTAACAGCAAGCAGAAAGACCATCATCCAGCGATTTACATGCCAGGCGCTTTTGCCTTCGTTTCGTAAAACCAGGAACAAAAAACCGGCCTGCAACAAACCAACGAGCGCAATTGCAAATGCCAGGACATTGTTGTTTTCAAGCATTGAGATGCCATGTATCCGGAAGAACCACCTAAGGGATAACCCGTAGCGGCTTACCGCGCTTTTCTCAACGCCTATCTGATGTGATTGGCAAACATTACAAAACTGTCAGGTAAATTCCGTCTAAGCCGTGCTTGGGGACAGGACGAACTGAGGGACATCCACATCGTCGCACTGATCTTCGCGCAAATACTTCCGCCCGTATTCCTGATACATGCCACTGGTCAGGAAAAGTTCGAACAGATCGCTGTCGATCTGCCCCTTGTCGCGCATGTCGGCCAGGATCGAGATACATTCAGACAGGGTTTTGGGGCGTTTATAGGGGCGGTCAACTGCGGTCAAGGCTTCGAAAATATCAGCAATCACCATGACCTTTTCAAGGATTCCCATATCCTCGCCCGTCAGACCGCGCGGATAGCCCGACCCGTCCATCTTTTCATGGTGGTTCCCGGCAATTTCGGGAATACGTTGCAGTTCCTTGGGATATGGCAGCTGGGCCAGCATGTCCTGCGTGATGACGACATGATCATTGATCACCTGACGTTCTTCGGACGTCAGGGTGCCGCTTGGGATCGACAGGTTATAGACCTCGCCACGGTTAAAGCCGTCATAAATGTCGAACTCCCGATCCATCAAAAGATTTTCCATGCCGGGTTCGCGCAGTTCGGCAAGTTCGGAATCGCTTAGTCGTTCATGTTCTGCCCATGACAAGCCGATTGTCCGGTCAAAGTACCGGGTCCATTTCTGCTCGCCGATATCGTGCAGGGCAAAGATCGCATCCGTATCAAGTTCCGCATCGCCGATATTGGCATCAGCAACCAAGGCGAACTGGGTTTCAAGCTCTGACACCCGCTTTGCGAAATCGGCTTCACACTGATCGGGGTCTTCGCCGTCCAGTTTGCGTTTAAGCATCTCGATCTCGGCGTCACGCCGCAGAACTTCAAAGCGCGTGCGAACCTCGTGGATGCGATTGTGGATGGTCTCAAGCTTGGTCGCCTTTTCCATGACGTGATCGGGCGTGACGATCTTGCCGCAATCATGAAGCCAGGCCGACAGGTCAAGCTCGTACCATTCCATATCTGTCAGATAGAAATTGGAAAATGTGCCATCCCGGTCATCCACGGCCGCTTGGGCCAGCATGCGCGCAATGATCGGCACGCGCGAACAGTGACCTGCGGTATGCGGGGATTTGGCATCAATCGCGTGCCCGAGAACGCGGACGAAACTCTCCATCAGGTCGCGCTGCGCAACCAGCAGCCGGCTGTTTTCAATCGCAACCGCGGCCTGACTGGCCAGCGCATTGATGATTGGCTCAATTGCCGGATCAAAGGAAATCACATTGCCCGCATCATCGCGCGCATTGATCAACTGCAAGACACCGATCACCACACCGCTGGTATTTTTAAGCGGTACGGTCAGGAAGGATTTGGACCGATAACCTGTTTTGGCATCAAATGCGCGGGTACCGGTAAAGTCAAACCCCTCGGCACTATAGGCATCATCGATATTGATCGCCTTGCCAGTCAGTGCGACATAGGTCGCGATATTGGCATAGTTGGGTCGGCCCTGGCTGTCATACAACTGCAAGGGCGGGAACGGCTTTTCACTTTCCCGGCCCGAAACAAAGAACGTCTCAAGCGTATCATTGACCATGATACGAAAATGAAGTTCGCTTTCTTCGCGATTAACGAGATAGAGCGACCCACCATCCGCATTGGTGAAGTTGCGCGCGGCCATAAGGATTTTCTGGTTAAGCTCTTCACGGCCTTGCGATGCCGAAAGCGCAATCCCCAGCTCCACCAGTTCCGCCAGATAATTCGCATCTTTTTTGCGGACCCTGGTCAAATCTTTCTGATGTTCTTTGGCCTCGTCGCGTTCACGCGCCATACAAATTCTGCCCACTTCGCGTTCGGATTAACCGCATCTCGCACATACATCGTGCCTGCTTACACGGTATATTCCTAATAAGTTGCTATTTTTCTAACAACGCACAAGCTTCTGATGGGTAAAATCGCTTTCACAATCCTGCCATACCCGTCTGCAGGGTTGCCAATTTGCGCGGAATGGACTATCCGACCCCGTGAAAGCGTGCCGGCGCCGTGATCGTGCAATTGATTACGCATTCCGATCATCGAGATCCTTATCCGGCACCCAACCATATTGCCCGGAGGCGACCGCATGATCCCCCGTTATTCCCGTCCGCAGATGACATCCATCTGGGAACCGGCGAACAAGTTCCGTATCTGGTTCGAAATCGAAGCCCACGCTGCTGACAAACTGGCCGAACTGGGTGTTATCCCCGCAGAATCCGCCAAGCTTGTCTGGGAAAAAGGCGACAAACCCTATACCCAGGACCGCATCGACCGCATTGACACCGTCGAAGCCGAAGTCAAACACGATGTGATCGCGTTTCTGACCGAACTGGCCGAACAGGTCGGCGAAGAAGCCCGCTTTGTCCATCAGGGCATGACCAGCTCCGATGTACTTGATACCTGCTTTAACGTGCAGCTTGCCCAGGCAACCGACATCCTGCTTGAAGACATGGACAAGCTTCTGGCCGCCCTTAAAAAGCGTGCCTATGAAACCAAAGATGTCCCCTGCATGGGCCGTTCGCACGGCATCCACGCAGAGCCGGTGACCTTTGGCCTTAAGCTTGCAACCTTCTATGCGGAATTCAAACGTAACCGTGATCGCCTTGTTGCGGCCCGCGATGAAATCGCGACCTGCGCGATTTCCGGCGCGGTTGGCACATTCGCCAACATTGATCCGAGTGTTGAAGAACATGTCGCCGAGAAACTTGGCCTGAAGCCGGAACCGGTTTCGACCCAGGTCATCCCGCGCGACCGTCATGCGGCCTATTTCGCGGCCCTTGGCGTGATTGCATCTTCGATTGAGCATCTGGCAACCGAAATTCGCCACCTGCAGCGCACCGAAGTACGCGAAGCGGAAGAATTCTTCTCCAAGGGCCAGAAAGGTTCCTCGGCGATGCCGCACAAGCGCAACCCGGTTTTGACCGAAAACCTGACCGGCCTTGCCCGTCTGGTACGTTCGATGGCGATCCCGGCGATGGAAAACGTTGCCCTCTGGCACGAGCGCGACATTTCGCACAGCTCGGTCGAACGTAATATCGGCCCGGATGCGACCGTGACGCTTGATTTCGCGCTGATGCGTCTGACCAACGTTGTCGAGAACCTCGTCATCTATCCGGAACGCATGGACGAGATCCTTAATCAGATGGGTGGTCTGGTCTTCTCGCAGCGTGTTCTGCTGACCCTGACCCAGTATGGCGTTTCGCGCGAAGATTCGTATCGCATCGTTCAGCGCAACGCGATGAAGGTCTGGAACCGCGAAGGTGATCTTCTGTCGCTTCTCAAAACCGATGAAGATGTTACCGCGCGCATTCCGATGGACACGCTCGAAGCGCTGTTTGACCTTGGTTATCACACCAAGCATGTCGACACGATCTTTGCCCGTGTTTTTGCCGACTAAGCAGAATACTGCAATCTGCCGTCAAAGCCCCGGTCATCTGGCCGGGGCTTTTTCATTTCATACCCCCGGAACACCGCCCTTTGACATTGCGCGCTTTGGATGCTGATCTATATCGAACACGGCAACCACATCAAGAAATGGCAACTACAGGAAAGGCATCGCAATGAAACTCAACATCAAGGGATGGGAAGACGGCGCGCCGATCCCCACCAAGTTCGCCTTTGGCAAAATTCCGGCCGAAGGCCGGTTTGAAACATCGGACAATATAAGCCCTGAACTGAGCTGGTCCGACATCCCCGAAGGCACAAAATCCTTTGCCCTGATCTGCCATGACCCGGATGTCCCGTCATCGGGCGAAGACGTCAATATCGAAGGCAAGGAAGTCCCGGCAAGCCTGCCGCGTGTGGATTTCTTTCACTGGGTTCTGGTCAATATCCCGGCCAGCATCACAAAGCTTGAAGAAGGTGTGGCATCCAACGGTGTAACGCCCAAAGGCAAGATGCCCGGGGCCAAGCCATATGGCACGGCAGGGCTGAACAACTATACCGACTGGTTTGCTGGCGATACCGATATGGGCGGTGATTATGGCGACTATGACGGTCCCTGCCCGCCATGGAATGACTCGATCATTCACCACTATCATTTCACGGTCTATGCGCTTGATACCGACAAGATCAACCTGCCAGAACCCTTTACCGGCCCGGATGCCCTTGCCGAAATCGAGGGCCATGTGCTCGACAAGGCAAGTTATATGGGCACCTATACGATGAACCGCGATCTGTAATCGCGCCCATCGTCACCGATCCATGAAAAACGGCCTGTGTCATTTTACACAGGCCGTTTTCTTATATTCAGGATATTTGCGCGAAGATTTACAACGTTCCGGACCGTGCCATGTCTTCCAGCGCCATTTTCACGGCCTGCGCACGGTTGGAAACGTTCAGCTTGCGATAGATATTTTTCAGATGATACTTCACCGTGATCTCGCGCAGGTCAAGGTGGCGCGCGATATCCTTGTTCGGACGACCTTCTGACAGCAGGGCAAGAACTTCACGTTCACGCGGTGTAAGACGCGCAAAGTCGCCTTCGTTGCCAAAGCCGCCTGTCAGCCTGTTTTCGCCTTCACCTGTGCCAGAACCAGACATGCCATCGCCCATATCCGTCAGGATCGAGGACGGCAGATACTTGTCACCCGCCAGAACCAGTTGCACGGCATTGGCCAAGGCTTGCCCGCGCAGGGTTTTGGGAATAAAACCATGTGCGCCAGCCTCGATCGCCTTGCGAACATCTTCGCTGCGATAGGCACCAGACAACAGAACCACAAAGGTCGAATCGGCCACTTTTTCCAAAGTGCGTTTCAAACCTTCAAGGCCGTTCATGCCCGGCATGCGCAGATCGAGCAGCACCAGATCGAACGTATTGTTCGCCTCTATGTGCTCGAGTGCGGGGTCAAGTGCCCCTGCTTCGGCTACTTCACAGCCTTCGAAATACTGTTGGAACAGTAGCGAGATTGCCTCACGAACAAGATCGTGATCGTCCGCCAAAAGGATACGCAATGCTGTCGCCTTTCTTTACCTAACCGGCTCCTTCCCCTACCTGCGAAGGATACCACACCAAAAGGTTGCGCCTACTCGATTTTCGGTCTGGGTCGCCTAGGATACGAAAGCCGGAACGTATTAGCAAACGAGAAGTTTTCCAAGCACATGCCCGAAGGTCAAATCACGCCAAAACTTCTGCGCGCGCAACCGGACGTAGTTCCTCGAGCTTTGCGTTCAATATCGAGACCGTGACATCAATATTCTTGCGCCCGAAGTCGGCCAGCAACAACGCCACAACACCATTTTCGCGCGGGTTTGCAACAACCTCGCCAATGATCTTGCGCGTGTAGTCCTGACATTCGTCCGGCGTCATGCCCATTTGTTCGCCTGCCCACTGGACCAGCATTTTGTAAAGATGGGTCTCTACCCGGAAATCCTGTTCAAGATCAAAGCTGTATTTCGCTTCGAACCCGCGTTCACGATCATTAAATCCGCTCATTTCGATCCCTCCTGATACTTGGTTACAATGCCATGGGTATCAAACCGTGCAAACCACTGTCAGTTATCATATTTTATATGACGACAAAGGACACGGATTTCACCCCTTTGCTCAGCACTTTTGAATTTGACAAAATGCGCTTTAGCACGCTTTGATCTGGCTCATGTGTACAGTCATAATTTTGCGCCGCCCCGACCATGACTGGCCGGTGATCATTGGTGCCAATCGAGATGAAATGAATAACCGCCCCTGGAAAGCGCCTGCGCGCCACTGGGACGACCGGCCCGACGTAATTGCCGGGCTGGATGAAACAGCCGGGGGCACGTGGCTTGGTGTGAATGAGGATGGCGTGGTTGCTGCCGTGCTGAACCGCTATGGCACCCTTGGGCCGGAAGACGGCAAACGTTCCCGTGGGGAACTCCCGCTTGAGGCGCTTGATCACGCCGATGCCATAGATGCCGCCCAAGCCCTTGCTGAACTGAACGGCGATGCCTATCGCCCGTTCAACATGGTCATTGCGGATAACCGTGACGCCTACTGGCTTGCCAACCGCGGCACTGGCAAGATCGAGATCACAGAAATCCCCGAAGGCATGTCGATTCTGACCGCCCATGATTTGAACGACACCGAAAACAGCGCACGCACCAAACGCAACCTGCCGCGCTTTATCAGTGCCCCGGCCCCCAATCCCGAGGCCGATGACTGGTTTGCCTGGCAGGCGCTGCTGGCAGATACCGGGACCGAGGCCCCGGATCCCGAACACCACGACATTCGTGCTGACGCCATGCTGGTACGCAGCAATATCGGATTTGAGACCGTTTGTTCATCCCTGATCGGGCTTCCGGCGATTCCCACAAGCGAACACGAATTGCCACGTCGCCCGGTGTGGCTGTTTTCAGAAGGCCAACCCGATAAAACACCTTTCCATCCCGTCAATGTGTAAGGTGGAATGGTCGCAAACCTGACGCGAACGCAATGGGTTAGACACAAAGTCAAAGTCGGTCGCAGGCCATGGCGCGACGGTTGCAAATTTCGATTATCAAGTTTGCATAAATAGAGCTTAAGCGGGAATTGAGTTTCTCGCCAAGCACTGCTATACGGAGGGCGCGAATTTCAGGGTGCCCGCTGCGTCGGACGGTGGGCCTAGATGTGAAAGATCCCGCCAATGTCCAGAAAGCAGCCCATCTACGAGGGTAAAGCCAAGGTTCTTTACGAAGGTACGGAACCCGGAACGATCATTCAGTATTTCAAGGACGACGCCACGGCGTTCAACGCCCAGAAGCGCGGCACCATTGCCGGCAAGGGTGTCCTGAACAACATGATCACCGAATTCGTCATGACCCGTCTGGCAGAAATCGGCATTCCGACTCACTTCATTCGCCGTCTGAACATGCGCGAGCAGCTTTGCAAGAAATGCGAAATTGTTCCGATCGAAGTCGTGGTCCGCAACATCGTTGCCGGTTCGATGGCCAAACGCCTTGGCCTTGAAGAAGGCGAACGCCTTCCGCGCCCGATTGTCGAGTTCTATTACAAGGACGACGATCTTGGCGACCCGCTGGTTTCTGACGAACATATCCTCGCTCTGGGCTGGGCAAGCGCTGAAGAGCTTGAGGAAATCGTTGGCATGACCCTTCGCGTCAACGACTACCTGTGTGGTCTGATGCGTGGCATTGGCCTGAAACTGGTTGATTTCAAACTTGAATTCGGCCGCGTTTGGGAAGGTGACTTCCCGCAGCTGGTTCTGGCCGATGAATTCAGCCCGGACAACTGCCGCCTTTGGGATGCGATCACCAACGAGAAGATGGACAAAGACCGCTTCCGTCGCGATCTCGGTGGTGTTGAAGAGGCCTATCAGGAAGTCGCACGCCGTCTCGGTGTCCTCCCTGAGTCCGCCGAAATAGAGCAGCTGAACAAAGACGAAAAAAAATAATCCCAAGGCCGCGCTCGCGCGGCCTTTTCTTATGGCTGGTCGGCCATGTGTGTCGAACAGCGTTTTGTTTGCAAACAGAACCTCGCGCGAGACCCGCGCATGCGAACTTAAAGGAGCTTCTCGTGAAAGCACGTGTTCATGTCACCCTGAAGAACGGCGTTCTCGACCCGCAGGGCAAAGCCGTTCACCACGCCCTTCAGGGCCTGGGTTTTGATGGCGTCAATGACGTCCGTCAGGGCAAATTCATCGAACTCGAACTGGATGGCACCGATGCCGCCAAGGCCGAAGCCGAGGTCAAGGAAATGTGCGAGAAGCTTCTCGCCAATACCGTGATCGAAGATTACAGCATCGAGCTGGCCTGATCACCTGGGCGGGACCGCGCGACGGCGTGGCCTTTGTCTATCGGGATTAAGTAACGGACACTAATCGAGAGACGGTATTTCATGAAATCCGCTGTCATCCTCTTCCCCGGCATCAACCGGGAGAATGACGCCATCGCGGCCCTCAAGCAGGCCACCGGCACCGAACCAGCCGTCGTCTGGCATGGCGACACCGAACTGCCCAAGACTGACATCATCATGGTCCCGGGTGGCTTTTCCTATGGTGACTATCTGCGGTGTGGTGCCATGGCGGCAAAATCGCCTATCATGCGTGCAGTCGCAGAACGCGCCAAACAGGGTGTGACCATTCTTGGCGTATGCAATGGCTTCCAGATCCTGACAGAGGCAGGCCTGCTGCCCGGTGCACTTATGCGCAATGCCAGCCTGAAATTCATTTGCAAGAACACGCATCTGAAAATCGAAAACACCGATACGCGCTTCACCAACCTGTATGGCGCAGGCGACGTGGTCGATTATCCAGTGGCCCATCATGACGGCAACTACTTTGCCGACAGCGAAACGCTTGACCGCCTTGAAGGCGAAGGTCGCGTTGTTCTGCGCTATTGCGATGTTGACGGCAAAGTTGATCCGGCGACCAACCTGAATGGTTCACAGCGCAACATTGCCGGCATCATCAACGAGGCAGGCAACGTCCTTGGCATGATGCCCCACCCCGAGAACGCAATCGATCCGATGCATGGTGGCACCGATGGCCGCAATCTGTTCAAAAGCATGGTGGAGGCAGCATCGTGAGCTCCAACGATTTCAACAGCACCCCGATCACGCCGGAACTGGTCAAGGAACACGGCCTGAACGAAGAAGAATACAAACTCGTTCTCGAAATCATGGGCCGCGAACCCAACATCAACGAGCTTGGCATTTTCTCGGTCATGTGGTCTGAGCACTGCTCCTACAAGTCGTCGAAAAAATGGCTTAAAACGCTTCCGACCAAGGCCGACTGGGTCATTCAGGGGCCGGGCGAAAATGCCGGTGTGATTGACATCGGCGATGGTCAGGCAGCCGTCTTCAAGATGGAAAGCCACAACCACCCGTCCTTTATCGAACCCTATCAGGGGGCTGCAACCGGTGTTGGCGGCATCATGCGTGATGTCTTCACCATGGGTGCACGTCCGGTCGCGAACCTTAATGCACTTCGCTTTGGCGAGCCCGATCATCCGAAAACCCGCCACCTGCTGAGCGGTGTTGTCGAAGGTATCGGTGGTTATGGCAACTGCATGGGCGTTCCGACCATTGGCGGTGAAACCAACTTCCATGCATCGTACAATGGCAACATCCTGGTCAATGCGATGACTGTGGGTCTGGCCGATACCGATAACATCTTCTACTCAGCCGCGGCTGGTATCGGGAACCCGGTTGTTTATGTCGGGTCGAAAACCGGCCGTGACGGCATCCATGGCGCTACCATGGCATCGGCCGAGTTTGATGATGACAGCGAAGAAAAGCGTCCTACCGTTCAGGTCGGTGACCCGTTCACCGAGAAGCTTCTGCTGGAAGCCTGCCTTGAACTGATGGCAACCGACATGATCGTCGCCATTCAGGATATGGGGGCTGCTGGTCTGACCTCTTCCTCGTTTGAAATGGCGTCCAAGGGCGGCGTTGGTGTTGAACTTTGGCTTGATAAAGTTCCCATGCGCGAAGAAGGCATGACGCCCTACGAGCTGATGCTGTCAGAGTCGCAGGAACGCATGCTGATGGTCCTGAAACCCGGTTGCGAAGACGCCGCCAAGGCGATCTTTGACAAATGGGAACTCGACTTTGCCGTCATCGGGACACTGACCGATACCAAGCGCATGGTTCTGAAATGGCACGGCGAAGTTGCCGGAGACCTGCCGATTGATCCGCTGGCCGAAGCATCGCCTGAATATGATCGTCCGTGGGAACCGACCCCGAAACAGGATCGCATCGATCCGGCAAGCCTTTCGGGCAAGATGAGCCACGTCGACGCGCTTAAAACCCTGATTGCATCGCCGGATCTGGCATCGCGTCGCTGGATCTGGGAACAGTATGATCATCTGGTACGTGGCAACACGGTAATCCGTCCGGGTGGCGATGCCGGTGTGGTCCGTGTCGAAGGCACGAACAAGGGCCTTGCGGCCACGACCGACTGTACCCCGCGTTATGTCATGGCCGACCCGGTCGAGGGCGGAAAGCAGGCCGTTGCCGAAGCGTACCGCAACCTGGTTGCAACCGGCGCCAAGCCGCTTGCCATCACGGACAACATGAACTTCGGCAACCCGGAACGCCCGCGCATCATGGGTCAGTTCGTCGGCGCCTGTCAGGGCATTGGCGAAGCCTGCATCGCGCTGGAATTCCCGGTCGTGTCGGGGAACGTGTCGCTTTACAACGAAACCAACGGTGTTGGCATCATGCCGACCCCCGCTATTGGCGGTGTTGGCCTGATTTCCGATCTGGGCCACCATGCAACGATTGGCCTCAAGCGCGATGACAGCGCACTGATCATGATCGGTGCGGCCACCGGTGAACTGGGCCAGTCGCTGTATCTCAAGACCATCGAAGGTCGCGAAGAAGGCGCACCGCCGCCGGTTGATCTGGGTGCAGAAAAGCGTGCCGGTACGGTCATCCATGAACTGATCGAACTCGGTCTGGTTCGGACCTGCCATGACATTGCCGATGGCGGCCTGCTGGTCACCGTTGCCGAGATGTGCCTTGCAGGCAATATCGGTGCGGACGTCTTCCTGCCCGAAAGCGGTAGCGAAATCGCGTGGCTGTTTGGTGAAGACCAGGGCCGCTACGTGATCGCCACCCGCGATCCGGACAAGGTTCTCAATGCGGCAAGCAGCGCGAATGTTGCCGCCGCCATTATCGGTCAGGCCGGTGGTGATGCGCTGAGCATTGATGGCGATGCCAAAGTAACCCTGTCTGAGCTGCGCAGCCTCAATGAAGGCTGGATGCCGTCCTTCATGGCAGAAGCCGTTTAGTCACCGTCGCGTACCTCAAAATCAAAACCCCGTCCGGGCAACCGGGCGGGGTTTTGTGCTTGGGCTTCAAACCTGCGTACGCGCCGTTGTCGGAGCTGGCCGATCGCCCCATATAACACACTGCACCAGTGTTGATGGGGGTTAGGATGCCCGTACATTGCAGGACATTTTTCTGGACCTTTGCATTGTCCGTCCTAATGGGCGTGCTGATCATTTTGCCGGTCAACCGGGTGCATGCCTTGACCGTCTATGTGGATGAAGCCAATCCACCTTTCATGTACAGCGCGAACAGTCATGCCGCTGGCATCTACCCCGAAATCGTGCGTGCGATTGCTACCCGCGCCGGAATACCGATCAATATCGTTCCGGTCCCCTGGCGCCGTGCACTCCTTCATCTGGAAAACGGTGATGGCGCTGTCGCGGGAATATATAAAAACCTCGAACGGCAAAAGAAATTTGCTTTTAGCGACCCGATCCATCGCGAAAGCTTGATGATCTATCGTTCGGCAAACAAGTTCGACAGTGACTCCAGACTTGAAGACCTGTCAGGCATGAATGTTGGCGTCATTCGCGGGTGGAGTTATGGCAACGCCTTTGATCAAGCGCGCAATTCCGGCATGTTTGAAACGTCCGAAGCCGCCGGCGACGACCAGAACTTCGCAATGCTGGTGAATAATCGCGTTGATGCGGTGATCGCTGTTCGCGAAGCAGGAGATATCTGGATCAGGAAACTCAAGCTTCAGAGCCAGGTTTTTCGCGCCAAAACCGCCCTGCATGAAAACCAGACCTTCATCGCCTTTAACAGACGGTCAACCGACATCTCGACACTGGCCCTGATCAACAAGGCCATCGCGGAACTCGTTGAGGATGGCACAATCGAAACCCTCATTGCCAATGCCGTGGACGATGCAATCGGATCGGCTTTTCACTGATTTCTCATCCGGCCTGAGGTAGCGATGCCAGTTGCTTGAGGGCACGGCTTGTATCCTCATCAGCGGGCAACAAGGTCTCGATGGCAAGTTCGGACAGGGTCACCTCGACCGGTGTGCCAAATACCGTCGTCGTCGTGATAAATCGCAAAACACCCACATCTGTTTTCAGAATCAGCGGCACGATCAGACCATTGATCGCGTCCTTGTCAGTCCCGTCAACGCCCACTGCGTCCATCACCTGTTCATGATGGTCGGGTAAGCGATAGTGCTTTGCTTCGTCATACAGCCCAATCAATTCCGGGTCTGCGGTGACGTCAATCTGACGCCGCAAACGATCCTGCAAATGATCCCGCCACTGCACAAAATTTGCCACCCGTGCAGCCAATCCGTTCGGGTGCAGACTTAGTCGCAATAGATTGATCGGGGGTTGCAAAAGATCCGGATCAATCCCGACCAGCAACAGTGGCACAATCCGGTTTGCTGCCACCATGTTCCAGTGTCGATCCATCGCCAGCGCCGGAAAAGGTTCATGGGCCGACAATATCTGATCAACTGCCTTGCGAATGCCCAGAGCCCCCTCGCCCTCAAAATCATGCTGGGCATAGATCGGGGCAAACCCGGCTGAAACCAGCAAACCGTTGCGTTCGCGCAGCGGGACATCAAGACATTCGGCGAGATGCAGGATCATGTCGCGGCTTGGTCGGGACCGACCGGTTTCAAGGAAACTGAGATGGCGGGTCGATATGTCTGCATTGGCCGCAAGATCAAGCTGGCTGAGCCTGCGTTGCTTCCGCCAGTTTTTCAGCGTCATTCCAAACGAATCGTGGGACATTGATGCACTTTCCTCTGTGACCGCAAAGACAGCCTATCACCAAAGAAAAGGATTAAACATTACCTCCGAGGTAATCGTATTCATTCCCTGTTCACGGCAAGCTTGCGACATCACCACAACCCGAAAGGATTGGACAATGTCTGCACCCTCGACTGTGAATTTTCTGAAGACTGTACTGATTGTCGATGCTTTGACCTGCCTTGGCTTTGGCCTTTTGCTCACCACCGGTTCAGAGTTCCTTGCCGGGTGGCTTGGATTGCCCGTTGCCCTTCTGTTTTATGCCGGGCTGATCCTGTTTCCCTGTGCGGCCCTGATGATCATCACCGGGCGTCAAAAGCTGCCGAACGCCGGTTTGGTCTGGCTGATTATCGTTGGCAATTTTGTCTGGGCGGTTGCCAACATCGGCATTCTCGTCCTGCCATCCATCGCACCTACCATGCTTGGATACGCATTCGTAATTGCGCAGGCCATCGCGGTCTGTGGACTTGCTGTGTTTGAGTACCGCTTGCTGGGTGATGCCAGGCGTTTTGCAACCGCATGATTGTCGTTAAGTGCGACCAATAAAAAAGGCCGCAACGAATGCGGCCTTTTTTGTATGACTATTTAAAATTGATCTTTGGAAACAGGCTTTTTTTCTTGGGGGCCTTAACCGGCCCCACCTGTTCTTCGACCGCGGCTGCGATCTTTTCGGCAATCGCGCCATAGGCCTTGGCGTGATCGCCATCGGGTTCGCTATCGACAATCGGTTTGCCTTCATCGGCGCCCAAACGGATTTTAAGATCCAGCGGAATTTCACCGAGGAACGGCACGCCAAGCTCATCGGCTGCCTTGTGCGCCCCACCATGATCAAAGACATGGTCAATATGGCCGCATTCCGGGCATTTGTAATAGGACATGTTTTCGATCAGGCCAAAGACCGGCACATTGACCTTGCGGAACATGTTAAGCCCCTTGCGCGCGTCCAAAAGCGCAATATCCTGCGGGGTGGAAACGATCACAGCCCCCGTGACCGGCACACGCTGTGCCATGGAAAGCTGAATGTCCCCGGTGCCCGGTGGCATATCAACCACCAGCACATCAAGATCGCCCCAGTCCGTATCGCGCAGAAGCTGTTCAAGTGCCCCCATCGCCATCGGACCGCGCCAGATAACCGGCTGTTCTTCATCCACCATGAAGCCGATAGACATGATGCGCATACCAAAGGCCGACGGCGGGATCATTTTGCCCTGATGTTCTTTGGACGGGGTCGGCTTTGCATCGCGAAGGCCCATCATGCGCGGCAGACTCGGCCCATAGATATCGGCATCAAGCAGGCCAACCTTCAGGCCCTGAGCCACCAGCGAAAGTGCAAGGTTAACCGAGGTTGTGGATTTGCCCACCCCGCCTTTGCCCGATGCGACGGTAACAATGCTGCGCACGGTCGGCAGTTCAAGCGGCATCTGCCCCGCGCCTTGCGGACGCTGGCCCGGTTGTGACGGCTGTGACGGGCGGCTTGGCTGTGATTGCGGTGCAGCTTGCTTGGCAGCTTCTTTCGGGCGTTCGGCCGTAAGCGCCACGCGGGCCGTTGTGACCCCGTTCACAGCAGCCACTGCCTTTTCGGCGTTTTGCCGTAAATCTTCCAGTGCAGGACCGCGATCCGGGTCTACTGCGATCATGACATTGACGACTTCATCATGAATATCAATACCTTGCACCATACCCTTGGCTGTGATTGATTGGCCGTCGACCGGGTCGATTACGGCATCGAGTGCGGCAGTAATCTGTTCACGGTTGAGCGAAGTCATATTGCGGTCTCCAAATTTTGGCTTAAGTCCGTGGTCACACAGAACTTGCAGGCGCGTATCATTGTTTTGCAAGGCAAGCTGTCATATAAGGCCATAGGTTCTGGGCTTATCAATATGATTGTAATGGCAACCGCAAGACTTGCGAAATACGAGGAAAAGGCCTTAGAGCGGGCTAGCGCCCCGGTCAAGGGATTTGACGCAGAAGTTCGCAGGTCTGGCGGTTGTCCTACGAATTGAACGGATTTGCACGGACTACATTGTCGCAAGGCATTGAAAGATTCTTATCTTCCTGTTGCCTTGCTCCGCGTATCCGAACAAATCCGAGCAACCATTGCAAACATATTGATAAGTCCAGAATCTGTGCTCGGTAAGCAAAGATAAACACCGAACGGCAAGAAGAGGAAGAAACTCGATGCCTTGGAATAATCAAGGGGGCGGCGGCCCCTGGGGCGGCGGCGGAAATAACGGTGGCGGCCAGAACCCGTGGGGACAGCGTCCTTCGGGTGGCGGCGGCGGCGGAAGCACGCCCCCCGATTTTGATGAAATGATTCGTAAGGGCCAGGAACGCCTGAAACGGCTGTTCCCCGGCGGCGGCGGATATAAGGGCTTTGTCCTGATCGGTATCGCTGTGATCGGGTTGTGGCTTTTGACCGGTTTCTACCGTGTCCAGCCGGGCGAACAGGGTGTAACGCTTCTGTTTGGCAAATGGGTTGGCACAACGGGCCCGGGTCTGAACTACTTCCTTCCGGCCCCGATTGGCGAGGTCATCAAGCCGAACGTTGAACGGACCAACCAGATCGAGGTTGGCTATCGCGGTGCTGGCACCGTGACGTCCAACGGATCGCGTGATGTGCCCGAAGAAAGCCTGATGCTGACCGGTGACCAAAACATCATCGATATTGATTTTGTTGTTCAGTGGCGTATCAGCGATGCAGGTTCCTACCTGTTTAACGTGCGTGATCCTGAAAACACCATCAAGCTGGCATCCGAAAGTGCGATCCGTGAGGTCATCGGTAAAACCGACCTTGAAGAAGCACTGACTGTTGGCCGTGTCCGGGTTGAAGAACAGACCCGTACCCTGCTTCAGGAAATCATGGACGGTTATGAGTCCGGTATTTTCATTGCCGAAGTGAAAATGCAGAAAGTGGACCCGCCGCGCGACGTTATCGATGCCTTTAACGATGTGCAGCGTGCGCGTCAGGACCGTGATCGTTCCCAGAACGAAGCACTGGCCTACCGTAACGACATCATCCCGCGTGCAAAGGGTGAAGCAGAACGTCAGGTCCTGCAGGCCCGCGCATACAAGGATCGTGTCACCAAGGAAGCAGAGGGTGAGGCAGAACGCTTTAACTCCATCTACAATTCCTTCCTGACGGCCCAGGATGTGACGACCCGTCGTCTCTATCTGGAAACCATGCAGGAGATCTTGAGCAAGTCTGACAAGATCATCATGGAACAGAACGGTGAAGGTAACGGTGTTGTCCCGTATCTTCCGCTTCCGGAAGTCCAGAAACGTGCGAATGCAGGAGGCAACAACTAATGGCAAGTCCTAAACTTATTGCCGCTGGCGTCGTCCTGGTTATTGCTGCTGTCGTTGGTTCGATGAGCGTGTTTACCGTTCGTCAGGACCAGCAGGCACTCGTTCTTCAGTTCGGTAATCCGGTCCATGCGGTTTCCGAACCGGGTCTGCATTTCAAGCTGCCGATCCAGAATGTTGAATATTACGAGCGTCGTATTCTCGAACTTGATCCGCCAGTTCAGCAGGTTCTGCTGTCTGACCAGAAGCGTGTCAATGTCGACAGCTTTGCGCGTTGGAAAATCATCGATCCGTTGATCTTCCGTCAGCGTGCAACCAACTCTGCCAACTTTGTGCAGCTGTTTGGTCAGCGTCTGAACTCGGTCATCCGTGGTGAACTGGCACAGGCCCCGCTTGTGACCCTTCTTTCGGACAACCGTGCGCAGATCATGGAGAAAATCCAGGCGACCCTGATCAAACCGGCAGAAGAGTTTGGTGTCGAACTGATTGACGTTCGTATCGGTCGTACTGACCTGCCGCAGGAAACCTCGCAAGCGGTATATAACCGTATGCGTTCTTCGCGTATTGCCGAAGCTGCACAGCTTCGTGCAGAGGGTGAAGAGCTCAAGGCGAAGATCCAGGCAGAA